>JAPPPC010000810.1 GCA_028817685.1 Rhodospirillaceae bacterium | reverse complement strand
TCCTCCGGCGCGTCGAGCGCCCAAAGACCGAGTTCACGGCATTCCGCCAGTAACGGTTCTTCCTCCTCGGGCAGCAGCGCAACGGGTTCGCCTGCCGCTTCCCGCGCCATGACGTCTTTCTCCAACGGCATCAGTTTCTCGTCGACGAACTTGCCGACGAGATCAATGATCATCCGCTCGTCTTCGGCGAAATCGAATGGCATGGCGTTTAGCTCCTTACTTGAATTCACTGTGGCGCGGCGATGCACGCGTACTACAGCATGCCGCGCCGGAAATTGAAAAGCGTACGGTACTTACTGGAAGTATCGCCGCAGGTAGTTGCTCAGACTGTCTACGATTGTAACCGCGACAAGGATCACGATCATGATCGCCGCCACCTGCGGATAGTCCAACAGCCGCAACGAGCCGATCAGTTCCGTGCCGATGCCGCCCGCGCCGACCATGCCCATAACGGTGGAGGCACGGAAGTTGTATTCCCAGCGATACATTGTGACGTCGGCGAATTGTGGAATGACCTGCGGCAGCACGCCATGGCTGATGACCTGCAGCGGGGTCGCACCGGTCGACTGCGCCGCTTCGACGGGAGCAGGATGCGCGTGCTCGATCGCCTCGGCGAAGAACTTGCCGACCATGCCGATGGAGTGCAGCCCGAGCGCCAGAACGCCTGGCAGCATGCCGAACCCGACCGCGGCCACAAAGACGATCCCCATGATGAGCTCGGGAATGGCGCGAAAGGTGTTCAGCACCAGCCGTGCGATCTTGTAAGTGGTCGGTCCGGGTGTCGTGTTGGTTGCGGCGAGAAGCGCCACGGGAATGGATAAAACAATGGCCATGGTGGTACCGGCGATCGACATGGCCAGCGTGTCGATCATGGGGCCGACCCAATACTCCCAGCGGGAAAAATCCGGTGGGATCATCTCTGTGAACATCACGCCGATGGCGGGGAAGCCTTCGGCGATCCGGTCGCCGTCGAACAGGCCCGTGACCCAGAAGCAGGTGAGGATTGCCGCGCCGACAAGGACGATGACCGCCCGTGTGGTGCGCCGGCCTTGCCGCTCCTTGCGCAGCAGATCGTCGATCCGCTGCTGCGGGCCGTCAGAAGAGCTAACGACTTGCATCAGTCGATACCGCGCGACCGAGGGAGCGCCGCGGCACCCCCTCGGAATTCTGCGCGTTACTTGCCTTGTACGTCTTTGCGGATGGCGCGGATAATGTCGTAATCCGCATCCTTGATAGCGGCAAAACCGTCAGCCTTGAATGGCTTGAGGATTTGTTTGCCTTCCGGTGAGTCCTTTTTGAGCGACAGAAATGCGCTGCGCACATCGTTCTGCAGCTTGTCGGTCAGGTCCGTACGCATGACCCATGGATATTGCGGGATCGGTTTGGAGTAGCCCAGCACCCGTACCTTGTCTTTGGCGATGGTGCCGCGTTCGATCAGTTTTTCGAAGATCGGACGGCTGAGCCCGCCGACCTGCGCGTTGCCGCGCTCGACATTCTTGGCGACCGAGTCGTGCGCGCCGGTGAAATTCTCTTTGTAGTCTTTGCCGACATGAACACCCGCCTGCATCAGGGTGTATTTCGGCGCGAAATGGCTCGAGGTCGAGGCCTGGTCGCCAAAGGCAAGCTCTACATTTTTGCCTTTGATATCCGCCATCGTCTTCAGATCGCTGCCAGCATGCGCGATGATGACCGACTGATAGGTGGTCGAGCCGCGCTTCAAGCGTGCGGCGAAGGGCTCGATATCGATCTTGGCACCCTTCATCTTATCTTTGGCGATGGTGTAGGAAGCCGGGCCGAAATAGGCGACGTCGATGCGGCCGAACCGTGTGGCTTCGATCATCGACGAATAATCTGTCGTAACGATCAGCTTGACCTTTTTGCCGGTCATCTTTTCCAGATGCGCGGCAAGCGGCTTGTTGTCCTGGATGATCGTGGCCGCGTTTTCGTCTGGCAACAACGCGACCTTCAAGGTGTCGGGGTCGTGGCTGCCCCCAGCATATGCATTGCCTGCTGCGAGGCCCATCAGCACGGCTGTGCCCATGAGCGTAACGGATTTAAAGAACTTCATAAGTCACTGCTCCTTTTCAGGGTTCAAACGCCGCCGACTCTGGAATGGAGCGGCGGTTCTTCGGCGACCGCCAAATTTTGGCGCGCGCCGTAGATTCGGTGGAGGACGTCGTCGGTCATGGCGTCGGGCGGTCCGTCGAAGGCGACTTCGCCTTGCGCCAGACCAATGATCCGGTCGGCGTATAGACGTGCGTATTCAAGCTGGTGCAGGCTGATCACCACCGGCACCTTGTCTTCCTCGCAGATGGTGCGGAGCTGACCCAGCACCCGCTCGGAGGCGGCAGGATCGAGCGATGCCACCGGTTCGTCCGCGAGGATCAGGCGGGGCCGCTGCGCCAG
Organism: Rhodospirillaceae bacterium; assembly: GCA_028817685.1. GTDB lineage: Bacteria > Pseudomonadota > Alphaproteobacteria > UBA8366. The sequence continues at coordinate 15,836 of JAPPPC010000810.1, read as the reverse complement.
GGCCCGGGCAATACCGACCCGTTGTTGCTGACCGCCCGACATGGCGTCGCAGCGCGACAGCGCTCGGTCGAACAGTCCGACTCGCTCAAGACATTCGAGCGCCCAGCGCCGTTCCACGGCAGGCATGGGCAGCAAGGTGCGAAGAAAAGGGTAATTGCCCAACCGTCCGAGCAACACATTCTGCAGGGCCGTGAGGCGGCCGATCAAATGGTGCTGCTGAAAGACCATGGCCGTTTGCCGGCGATGGTCGCGCAGTATGTTCGGATCGGTCAGGGAACCGGCGCCGCGCACCGTAACCGCGCCCCCTGTCGGCGGGACCAGATGGTTCAAGACCCGCAGCAGGGTCGATTTGCCGGCGCCGGACGGACCGAGCAGCACCGTGACCTGGTTGTCCGCGAGGCTTAGGTCGAGCGGTTTGAGACCGACATTACCGTTCGGATAAACGACTTCCACGCCATTCAGCGTCACGAAAGGGTCATGGATTTGATGGTTCATAATCGCGCCTTGATAGGCGCGGACCCTGCCCGCGCGCCGATTGCATTGTCCGATCAAATTGAACAAATATCAAATTCATCGGAGCATACCGCGCCACCTTATCAATTTTGTGACGGGCACAAGGGATAGATATGGGATTCAAAATCGTCGTTTCCAATCGAATACATGAAAGCGTTCACAATCGGCTTGCCGAAGCAGGCCCGCTCGTCACGAACGATACCGAGGCGCCGTGGGACCAGGCGACGCTCGCCGCGCACTGCACCGATGCAGACGCTTTGATGGCCTTCATGACAGAGGCGATCGATGGTGCGTTTCTCGACCGTTGTCCCAAGCTGCGGATCGTTGCGGGTGCGCTGAAGGGATACAACAATTTCGACATGGCGGCCTGTACGGAGCGCGGTGTGTTGGTGACGAATGTCCCGGACTTGCTGACCGAGCCCACCGCCGAGTTGACCATCGGATTGATGATCGGCCTGGCCCGGAACATGGCGCCGGCGGACCGGTACGTCCGGTCCGGCGAATTTCACGGCTGGCGTCCGACTTTCTATGGCGGATCCTTGGATGGCGCGACGGTCGGTGTGATCGGGGCTGGCGCGGTCGGGCAAACCGTGCTGCGCATGCTCGGCGGCTTTGGGTGCCGGCGCCTTTATGTGGACAAGAGACCGCTTTCGCCGGCCGTGGAACGTGATCTGTCGGCCGAACGGTCTTCGCTGGAGACCGTTCAGGCGCAAGCGGACTTCATTGTGCTGGCCCTGCACCTGATGCCGGAGACTCACCATTTGGTGGATGCCGGTTTTCTGTCCGGGATGAAGGCGGGCGCCTATCTGGTGAACCCCGCCCGCGGGTCGCTGGTCGATGAGGCCGCGGTCGCGGAGGCCCTGGCCGCCGGCCGACTTGCCGGGTATGCCGCCGACACGTTCGAAATGGAGGATTGGAACTTGGACGGCCGTCCGCGCGACATCCACCCCGCACTGCGGGACTCGGATAAGACGATCCTGACGCCGCATATTGGCTCGGCGGTGAGGACAGTGCGCGAAGCCATCGAACGGTCCGCGGCGGAAAGCATAATCGCCGTCCGCGATGGTGTCGTCCCGGACACGGCCGTCAACCCGGATGCCTGGCGCTGAACCCAGCTCCTCCTTTGGCAAGGCGACGCGGCGCTTCAGGTCGCCTACCGCATGGCTGAAACCGCCGCGGTCTTTCGGACCGTCACCGTTTTTCCGTTGTTTCGGTTGCGATGATCATGCGCTCAATGTCGCCATAGGCGTGTTCCTTCGCCAGGACCCAGTTCGATTTTTGTGCCGGATCGATCATCCGGACGATTCCGGCAACTTCGTCGACCCACACCTGGAAGCAGCTGTGAAGTATGACGTCACCCCAATATGACGAAACGTCTGTTACGTTCAGGCAATGCAGATTTTTTTCGGCGGTCCAGGTTCCGTACCCGTCGATGGGTGACCAGTTGGCCTGCGACCCTTCCCATTTACCGTTGGCGGAAAATTCGATCTGCCAGTGGCCGGGATAGTTCTCGATAAAAATGTCCTGGAACAGGGCTTTTATCTCAGCGGTGTCGAGCCTTCGGAAAACTTCCTTCAAGGGGCGTCCGACCACCTCTTCCGTCGTCCGTGCGGTTACCTGACCTGCCGCGCGCGACGCTTCCAGAATCGGCTCGACGGAACAGGCATCGTCATTCCGTCCCGTTTCATCCAAAATTTCCGCCGCGCGGCATTCCGCCGCTAGGGAATCGAGCTCCTTTTTCATGGCCTTCTGGGAGTCTGGGCCGTCCTTTTCGTTCCATTTCGTTTCGACTTCGCTGAAGCGGATCGCGTACCAGTTGTTCCGTTCGGTGGCTGTCTTGAAACCTTTCGAGACTTTCGGCGGCGTGTCGGGCTTTTGCACGATGACCTGGTTCGGCCTGTAGATCTGCGGATCGGCAACGGTTTCACGGATCTGCGCTGCGGCAAATTCGACGCCTTCCGCAAGCGCCGCTCGGGTGTGTTTGCCGTTTTCCGCCGCCCAGTAAGCGGCATGCGCCTCCGTCTCGCCACGCTTTTCCGCCGGCACCGAAACATCCCAGTACCGGTGCACGGCGTAATACGGGACCGGCTGCGATTGTGACGAGCCGACAATTTTCGTCAGCGCTTCGGACGCGGAGAAGAGCTCGAAATACATCCCGACTCGCAAGGTCGTCATGCTGTAATCGAATTGATAGTACGGCGTCACAAGCCCCACCGCGTCGGCCTTGGTGGTGTAGAGCTTTTCTTCCAGCACGACATTTTTTTTGTCGTCCAGAATGGGGACCGGAACCGGCTTTATCCATTGGATCGCGCGAAAATCGCGATCGATCATGGTCTTGAGCCGTTCTTCGATTTCGGCGTCGGGAACGGCTTCGCGAACGGGCGCGACCCATTCGTTCGCCTTTTTCTGCTTTACCGAATTGGCGATGGCGGCGACAATCAATATGCCGGCCGCGGCTGCGCCACCACCGCCGCCTCCGCCCGTATTCACGGGCACATGAACGTACGCGCCGCCCGGTTGGTAATTATCGGCGTGGAGCGGATGCCCCGAGATTCGCATGTCGATTTCTTTTTGCGCACGGACGATGAAGATCTCCGCGCTCTTCATCGCGCTGAACACCTCTGGCGTCATGCGGTTTGACGTCGTGACGCAGGCCGTTGCGAAACAAGCGATGGCGACGATTCCGGTGATCCTGCATTGGCGAAGGCGTCGCAGCATGGTGTGGGTCCTCAGCGGGTCGTCGAAATGTCCTCCGGCAAACATCGCTCATCTTTGCGATGAGGAACCGAATTGCCCATAACCTAACCGTGCATCACCGGCCGCGCCATAGGGTAATTGGTTGTTCCCGTACCCGCGGCCTTATTCCGCCGCTTCCGCCTGGTCGAGGACGGTGACCGCGCCGCGGTCGCGCAGCCCGTCGATCTCGCCGTCGCCATAGCCGAGTTCGCGCAGCACCTCGCGGCTGTGCTCGCCCAGATGCGGAGTGTGGCCGCGCGCCTCGCCGGGCTGCAGCGGCGGGTGGCCGGGCAGACTCGGTGAGGGGATGCGCCCAAGCCCGCTCTGTTCGATCCAGGAGATCGCATCGACCTCTTTCACATGCGGGTCCTCGAAATAGTTGCCATAGTCGTTGACCGGCCCGTTCAACACGTCGGCCTCGTTCAGGGCCTTGTTCAGATCGGCAACGGTGTAGTTCGCGACGATTTCACGCAGCATCGGCATCAGTTCCGCTTCATGCTCGAACCGCGCCTCGACCGTGGCGAAGCGGGCGTCTGCCGCCCATTCCGGTTTGCCGATGAATTCGCACAGCGCCTTGAAATGGCTGTCGCGCCGGCCGTTGATGTTGATGAAGCCGTCCTTCGCCTGGAAGGTGCCGACCGGCACGCCGGGCGATTGCACCTCGGGGCCTTCCAGCACGAATTCGATCATCTTCGCCGCCTGGAAGGCGCCGACCGATTCCATCAGGCTGGTGGTAATGTGCTTGCCCTTGCCCTGCATGGCGCGCCGGTAGATCGCCGGCGCCACCGCCTGGAAGGCGTACAGGCCCGTCGACACATCGATCGCCAGCATGCCGACCCGCATCGGCATGCCGTTCGATTCCTTGTTCACCGACATCAGGCCGGAGAAGGCCTGCATGACGGAATCGGTTGCCGGCAGTTTTGATTTCGGGCCGGTCTGTCCGAAGCCGGTAATCGACAGGAAGACGACGGTGGGGTTCTCCTGGATCACGCTTTCATAATCCAGGCCGAACTTCTTCAACACGCCGGGCCGGTAGTTCTCCAGGATGATGTCCGCTTCCTTGGCCAGCCGCTTGGCGATCGCGAGCCCGTCCGGGTCTTTCAGGTTCAGCGCCAGGCTGCGCTTGCCGCGGTTGAAGGCGGCGCCATAGGCGCAATTGTCGCCGTATTGCCGGCCGATGCGCCGGCCCCAGTCGCCGTCGATCGGCTCCAACTTGGTGACGGCCGCGCCGTGCTGGGCCAGCAGCATACCGCAATGCGGTCCGGCCACGCCTTGGCTGAAATCCAGTACCTTGAGGCCGCTGAAGGCCAGATCGTCGCTCATATCCCGTCCTCTCGCTCTCGTCTATTCCGCCGCTTTTGGCTGGTGGCCGACGGAATCCGCGTATTTCGCCAGCTCTTCCTCGCCCAGAAACTCGCGTTCCCATTCCAATACCTGATCGAACCCGGCGAAGGTGTGGAAGTCACCGATCGGATGCTGCTTGAACTGGTCGTTGAAGCGCTTTTCCGCGTCCGGCCCGTCCGACTTCATCTCCATCGCCAGATCGTACACCGTCTGCATGGTGGCGCGCAGGGCCGCGCCCGGCGCGATGGTGATGGCGATGCCGAGTTCCTGCAGCTCGTCCATGGTGAAGCGGGGCGAAATACCGGTTTGGTTATAGAGGATCGGGCCTTTGACCTCTGCGCAGACCCGCTTCACCTCCTCGACATCAGTCGGCCCTTCGACGAAGGCCATGTCCGCTCCGGCGTCGAGATACGCGTTGGCCCGCGTAATCGCATCGTCCAGGGTGCCGCCATGCGCGCCGCGCGCATCGGTGCGGGCGATCAGCACGAAGTCCGGATCGATTTCCTTGCGCGCGTAGTCGGCGGCGCGGTACTTGCCGCACGCCTCTTCAATCGAGATCACCATCCGGCCGGCGACATGGCCGCAGCGCTTGGGGATGATCTGGTCCTCGATATGGATCGCGGCGACCCCGGTCTGGATATATTCGCGCACGGTGCGGATCACATTGATCGCGTTGCCGTAGCCATTGTCGGAATCCGCGATTACCGGCGCGCTGGTGACGTTGGCGATATTGCGCGCGTTGAGATGCATCTCCGTCATCGTCGCAAGGCCGCAATCGGGCATGCCCAGGAGCGACAGCGAGGTGCCGTAGCCGGTCATGTAAATCGCCGGAAATCCGACCTGATCGAGAATTTTCGCGCTCAGCGCATTGTAGCAGCCGGGCACGAAGACCGACTTGCCCTCTTTCAGGATCTCGCGGAGTTTGGTTGTCTTTTTCATCTCGAATTCCTCTTAACGCTTCGTTGCCGGCTCGCAGACCGGGGCGACACAGGGCGGATACCCTCTCCTACAGGGTCGATTCAGCCCCCAACAGCACGGTGCACTGGCTCGACAGCACGCCGCCATTGCCGTGCGCCAGCGCGACCTCGGCACCGTCCACCTGGCGCGGGCCGCAGACGCCCTGGATCTGCCGTGCCGCTTCGATCAGGACCAACAAGCCGTACATGCCCGGATGGCAGTAGGACAGGCCGCCACCGTTGGTGTTGACCGGGAAGCGGCCGCCCGGTGCGATGCCGCCGTCGGCCACGAAGGCGCCGCCCTCGCCTTTCTCGCAGAAGCCGAGATCTTCCAGGAACAGCAAGGTGCAGATGGTGAAGGCATCGTACAAGGTCGCCACATCGACGTCGGCGGCTGACAGGCCGGCCGCCGCATAGGCGCGCTGACCGGACTGGATAGCGCCGGTCTTGGTGAAGTCCGGCATGCTGGAGATATCCTTGTGCGTGATCTCCTCGCCCGTTCCCAAAATGTAGACCGGCTTGTTCTTCAGATCTTTGGCCCGTTCCGCCGAGGTCATGATGATCGCGCCGCCGCCGTCGGTGACCAGGCAGCAGTCGCGGACCGTCAGCGGATGGCTGATCATGCGGGCGTTCAGCACGTCGTCGATGGTCAGCGGCTCTTTCTCCCAGGCCACCGGATTCATTAGTGCCCACTTACGCGCGGCGACCGCGATCTCCGCCAGATGTTCGCGGGTCGTGCCGTACTCGTACATGTGGCGCGAGGCCGCGAGCGCGTACGCGCTGGGCGGCATCATCGGCCGGTACGGGTCTTCATAGGCGTTCACTTCCCGCGCCGAAGCGGCGGCACGGCTCACGGTCCGTTGCGTGCTGCCATAGGTGATCAGCGCGACGTCGCACATGCCCGCATGGATCGCCGCCTGCGCGTGCGTGATATGCGCCATGAAGGAGGAGCCGCCGATCTGCGTCGAGTCGAAATAGCGCGGCCTCAGCCCCAGATATTCGCACACGCCCATGGCGGCCATGCGCGACTGGCTGGTGGAAACGAACAGCCCGTCGATATCCGACAGGCACAGGCCGCAATCCTCCAATGCCCGATGCGTCGCCTGGCCCATCAGGTCGAAAATGGAGGTGTCCGCCGCGACTTTACCGAGATCCGATTCCGCCGTGGCGACGATCGCCGTTTTCCCGCGTAGATTTGCCATGACTCAGCCCTCCACCGGATCGAACACGGGATAGATCGGATCCGTTTCCGTCGCCGGGATCATCCGCACCTTGACGCGCAGGCCGACCGTGACGTCCATCGGGTCGATCGATTCGACTCGGCTCATCATTCGGAAGCCCTCGTCCAACTCGACCATCGAAATGTCATACGGGTCCTCGCCGCGCCGGTGCATCGTGGTCGTCGCGTAGACCGTGCCGAGCCCCTGGCTCACCCGCCATTCCAGGTTCGGCTGTGCGCTGTTTGGCGCCACCGCGCGCGGATAGAACACGGCCTGTCCATTTTCTGGATTGACCTGATAGGCAAGCTCGCCCTTCTCGCAATGTTCATGAAAGATCGCCAGCGGCGATTTCGCCTCGTCAGCCATGGCCGGAAAGTCCTCGTGTCTTGAATTGGGGCGGACAGAGTGGCGCGCCGGACCGGTGCGCGCAAGAGTGACCCATTTCGCGAAGTTTGGCAGCTTGGTAGAGTGCGGGCTCAATTGAGGGAATCACCGTCATGAGCCGATCCGGCCGTCTTCATCTCGGCGCCTTCATGCGCCCGGTCAGCATTCACACCGCCTGGTGGCGTTACCCGTCGAGCGCGGCGGATGCGAATTTCAACCTGCAGCACATTGTTGATTTCGCGCAGACCCTTGAGCGGGGTTGTTTCGACGCCTTCTTCATGGCCGACCATCTGGCGGTCTTGAACATGCCGATGGATGCGCTGAAGCGCAGCGCGACCGTAACCTCCTTCGATCCGCTGACCCTGCTGCCGGCCCTCTCGATGGTGACCAAACATCTGGGCCTGATCGCTACCGCGTCGACGACGTTCGAGACGCCCTATCTGATCGCCCGCCGCTTCGCCTCGCTCGACCATATCAGCGGCGGGCGCGCCGGCTGGAACTTGGTGACGACGTCCAACCCGGACGCGGCGCTCAATTTCGGCATGACCGAGCAGATGGACCATGCCGACCGCTACCGGCGGGCGCGGGAGTTCTTCGATGTGGTCACCGGTCTGTGGGACAGCTGGGCCGACGACGCCTTCCTCCGCGACAAGGAGAGCGGGGTCTTCTTCGATCCGGACAAGCTGCACACGCTCGACCATAAGGGCGAGTTCTTCGATGTGCGCGGACCGCTGAATATCGCGCGGCCGGTGCAGGGCTGGCCCCTGATCGTGCAGGCCGGCGCGTCGGATGCGGGCCGGCAGCTCGCGGCGGAGACGGCGGAAATGGTGTTCGCCTCGGCCAGCCGCATGGAAGACCTGCAGGAGCTCTACCGCGATATCAAGGGCCGCGCGGCGAAGCTGGGCCGCGATCCGGCGGGGATCAAGATCATGCCCGCCGCGCTGGTCCTGGTCGCCGACAGCGAGGCCGAGGCGCAGGACCGGCGCGCGCATCTCGACAGCCTGGTCGAATCGGACAGCGCCATCGCAGCGCTGTCGATCGCCCTCGGCCATGACGCCACCCAATTCGATCCCGACGCGCCGTTGCCCGAGGTACCGGAAAGTAACCAGAGCAAGAGCGGCCGCGAACGGGCCATTGCGCTGGGCAAGCGCGAGAACCTGACCGTGCGGCAGTTGGCGCAACGGCTGGGCGGCTACAGCGGCAATGCTTTCACCGGGACGGTACAGACGATCGCGGACCGCATGCAGGAATGGTTCGAGGCGGAAGCCTGCGACGGCTTCACCGTCATGTTCCCCTATCTGCCGGACGGGCTGCACGACTTCGTCAACAATCTGGTGCCGGAGCTGCAGCGCCGGGGCTTGCTGCGGACCGCGTATGACGGGCCGACCCTTCGGGAGAATTTGGGATTGCCGCGGCCGGAAAACCGGTTTTTCGCGCAAGATTGAGAATTTCTGCACGGCAAGCGACACCAAGGAATTCAACTGCTCGCGGGTCGCGGGCAAAATGCGCGCCGGCGATTGCGCCGGCGTGGCGCCGGGCCTAGATACCTAAGGTGTTTGGTTAACCGTTTCTTACCGCGTGTCCAATGAGCCTCGATCTGTCGCAACTCAGCGTCCTGCATGTGGAGGACGATTCCTGGATCTGCCAGTCCGTCCGGGAGTTTCTGCGCGCCTTCGGTGTCGTGGATATCCGCGCGGTGCGCGACGGCTATGCCGGTTATGACGCGTTGCGCGACTTCGCTGCCGACATCGTTATCACCGATTGGGTCATGGCACCGATGGATGGTTACGAGTTCACCCAGATGGTGCGCTGTGCCCCGGACAGCCCGAACCCCTTCGTGCCGATCATCATGATGACCAGCCGCAATCTGCGGGATGAAGTGGAACGGGCGCGGGATATCGGTGTGACGGAATATCTGGTGAAGCCGATTACGGCGGAAGGCTTGCGCAGCAAGATCGTGTCCGTCATCGAGAACCCGCGCGAATTCATCCGGGGTCCGCATTATTTCGGTCCGGATCGCCGCCGGACGCATGGCCTCTATGGCGGCGCCGATCGGCGCAAAGTGGCTTAAGGCTGATCGGACTAACGGGACCCGCTGACGCTGTGAACCGAAAGGGCGCTTCCGGCGATCATCAGCGCTTGGCCAAGCTGCGCGATCCGGTCAGGATCGAGCTGTGCACCAATTCCGGCGGCGACAAGCGCGTGTGAAATTTCCGCGCCGGTGCGATGAACCGGTGCCGCGACCAGGGTAACCCCGCGGATATAGTGTCCTTCATCGATTGCGAAACCGGATTGTCTCGTTTTCACGACGCCTGCCATCCAGGCCTCGAAGCTCGGGGGGGCATCCCAGTCCAAACGGTCGAATGCGGCGCGCAGCTCTTGGTCGGTGAAGTCGCTGAAGGCGGCGCAGCAGGTGCCGCTGGCGGTTATCAAAGCCGGGAAATGGCTGCCGATCTCCACCTGCAATTGGAACAGCACGTCGGCGCGCGACAAGGCGAGAACCACCTGGTGACGCAACCCCATCAACCGGACAGCGACGCCGGTGACCCCAAACTGGCGCGCAATACGGTCGAGATGCGGGATCACATGCCGGCTGAAATCGTCTTGATGCATCACGCGATTGGCGAGAGACAACAGGCCGGCATCGAGCGAATAGCGTTTCGTGATCGGATCGGCGGCGACCAGCGACTCCGCGGCGAGCGCCCGAAGAATATGCAGGCAACTGCTGGGAACGAATCCCAAGGCGCGGGCGATGGCGTTGACGCCGAGCGGCTCGGCGCTGCCCCCCAGCAAGCGCAGGATGGCGATCGCCTTGGTGACGGCGGGCGCGCCGTCGGAGGCGGCATCACGAGATCGAGGCATCGGTTACAAAGACCTTAGTGGTTATTGCGTATATAAAATGGAAGTTGCAGAGAGACAACAGGTACAGTAGATCGGTTTCCCGGCAGGCCCAAAGGGCCTACCATCGGACAACAACCGTCATCTGGAGGAAACGCGCGATGGAGCACGCCGTTCAGGTCGGGATCGCCAAGAAATTCATCGAGTATCTCGAAACCGACACCACCGCGATGGCGCCGTCGCTGTACCGCAACCCTGTACAACAATATACCTGTCCGGACCGGCTTGTGCGGGAGAAGGCGGCGCTGTTCCACCACTACCCCCTGCATCTCGGTTTCAGCTGTGAAATGCCGAATCCGGGTGACTTCAAGACGGATAATTTCTCGGGCGTGCCGATCCTGCTGGTGCGCGGCGCGGACGGCAATGTGGGTGCCTTTCTCAATGTCTGCCGTCACCGCGGCGCGCCTGTTGCGGAAGGCTGCGGCAAGGGCCAGCGCGCCTTTACCTGCCCCTACCACGCCTGGGTCTATGGCACGGACGGGTCCCTGCAATACATTCCCGGCGAGGCGGGGTTCGAGGCACTCGATAATGCGGACCACGGCCTGCGCCGTCTGCCGGTGCAGGAGAAGTACGGCATGATCTGGGCAAAGACGGCGCCCGGGCCCGACTTCGAGATCGACGACACGCTGCAGGGCGTCGCGCGCGACCTCGCCTCCTACGGATTTGAAAACTTCCACCATTTCGAAACGGCCGAGCTGCGCCCGAAGATGAACTGGAAGCTGGTCATCGACACCTTCCTGGAGAGCTATCACATTAAGGTGCTGCACCATGCGTCGATCGCCTCGCTGATCGAATCCAACATCCAGACATTCGACTCCTTCGGTCTCAACCACCGCGGCATCTACGTGCGTAAGAATTTCGACGAATTGCGCGCCCAGCCGGAGAGCGATTGGAACATTCTGCCCTACACCACGATGGTCTATGTCCTGTTTCCGAACACGGTCCTGGTCGTGCAGCAGCAGCAGATAGAGACGTGGCGGGTCTATCCGGACGGTGACGATCCCAACCGTGCCAAGATGCACCTTTCGCTGTACGCGCCGGAAGCGCCGGCGACCGAAAGTGCGGTCCGGCACTGGCGCAACAACATGGATCTCCTGCAACGCGTCGTGAATGAAGAGGATTTCACGCTCGGCGAAAAGATGCAGATGGGCTTTCATTCGCCGGCGCAGGAGCACGTGACCTTCGGGCGCAACGAGCCGTCGCTGGCACATTTCCATGGGGCGCTCGACAGCGCGCTGGGGCTGCGCGCCGCGGCGGAATAGACGGAGGATCGGATGGTCCGACTGGCAGGACCGGAGGTATGGCGGTCCGCTGACGTTCAGCGGAGGTCCGGCTGGCGCTTCAAGTTGGACCCGGCCGGCGCTGAGGAGGTTGCCGCCGCGGCACGCGCCGCAGTCGCCGAGACATCCGATCCGGCCGATGTCGGCCGGAAACAATTCAGGATCCCCGGCGTCACGAACCTATGCGACCGGATTCACGAAACATTGGAGACGGGCGGCGGCTTTGCCGTCATCGCCGGTTTGCCGTTCGACGGCTTGACCTATGAAGAACAGGTCGCGCTGACCTTGGGCCTGTCGGACCATGTTGGCCGCGTCGTGCCGCAGAACTACGAGCTGCAGCGCATCGTCGATGTGCGCGACGAAGGCATCGAATACAGCCACCGCTCGCGCGGCTATCGCAGCAACAAGCATCTGCCGTTCCACACCGACGGGGCGCATCTTTTTTCGCTGACCTGCCTCGGGGTCGGGGCGCAGGGCGGCGAGACGATCATCACCAGCGCGTCGGCGGTCTACAACCGTATGGCGGATGAGCATCCGGACGCGCTGGCGATCTTGTGCCGCGGCTTCTATCACCATCGCCGCGGCCAGCACGATCCCGGTGACCCGCCGCTCAGTCCCAATCGGGTGCCGGTGTTTGCGTTCCACGATGGGTTGCTGCACTGCTGCTACAACCGCAACCCGATCGAATGGGCTGAGAAGGAAGGCGTCACGCTCTCCGGTGACGAGATCGCCGCCCTCGATGCGTTGGATGCCGTCTTGGCCGATGAAGAAATGCAGCTTCGGCTCAACCTGCAGCCGGGCGAGAGCGCCTTCATCAACAACTACATCACGATGCACTCGCGCACGGAATATACCGACGATGCGACGCATCGGCGGCATATGCTGCGGGTTTGGATGACCGATCCCGCCAGCCGGCGCAACGGCTACAATCTACTGCAGCTCTATGTGCCGGCGCGCGCCTATCGCGACGTGGCGTAACGCCCGTCAGGCGTTCCGCGTCAGGAAATCCTTCATCAAGCCAATGGCCCGATCGGTATCCGGTCCGGGCTGTTGCGCGAAAGCGTGCGGCATGCCCGGGAAGTAGGTGATGTCGACGGCGCCGCACTTGTCGCGATAGGTCTCGACAAAGCGTTCCGGAATGGTCAGCGGGATATTGTCGTCGCTGTCGCCCTGGAGGATCAGCATCGGCGGCAGCGCCCGATAGTCGCCGCGATCCAGGGATTGCTGCGGGCTGCCTTCCTGCATCGCCGCTTCGTCCGGGAAGTAAGTTTCCGACGGTTCCATCAACCGGGCGATGCCGGCCTCCTTGGCGTAGAGATAGCGCGCATGGGAATCGAGCACGGGCCAGCCGGCAATCGCGTAACGCAATGCCGCGGTCTGGAGTTCGCCGCCGGGGACCGGGATTGCGGCATAGCGCGGATCGTCGAATCGCAGCGCGCTCAGCATCATCGAGTGGCCGCCGCTCGACGTGCCCAACCCGCCGACATTGTCCGGGTCGCCGCCGAACTCGGCCGCGTGGGTCTTCGCCCATCTTGTGCCGTAATTCACGTCTTGCACCTGCGCCGGATAGGTATGATCCGGCGACTGCCGGAACTCCAACGCCATCACCAACATGCCCGTCGCGGCAAGCGCGCGGTCGATCAGTTCGTTGTTGAGGTAGTTGCCGCGGGTCCAAGCGCCGCCATGCACATCGATCAACACCGGAAACGGTCCGTCGCCCTGCGGCTGGTATATACGCACCGGCCAGTCGCCGTCCGTCCCGCTGCGATAGATGCGGTCGATGGTTTCGACCTCGAAATTTGCGTCGGCGTCATATCGGCTCATTGCGCGATCCTCGGGGATGAAGAAAGGGGAGGCATATGGTCTAACGACAATGGGTCGAGCCGCGCGACACGGCGCTTCAGCGTGCCAGCTTCGGCTCTGTCACAATCCAGAACCCATGCGGGACCGTCTGCAGATGCGCGATTTCAAACCGCTCGCACATTAACGGCAGCCACCAGGATGACGGTTTTTGAATCAAGTGCGCATTGCGCCCATCAGAGAGCGTCTTCACCGCGGGTCCGGTATGGATGGTGAACAAGCCAACTTTTCTGACGATCCGTTTCAGATCATCGAGCACGGCATTGAGATGTTCCGGTTCGACATGTTCCAAGACATCGATGCAGCAGACCAGGTCGGCTTGTTTGGGTTCGCCATATTCCGAGAACGCCGGATCGTACGGGTAATACTCGAATTCGGTCGTTCCGAGTTCGTGCATCTTCTTTTGAAGATTGCATTTTCCGGCACCATAGTCGGAAACGCTTTTCGCCCCTGTTTGATCGAATAGCTGAATGACCAAGGGCGCATATTGCAGCGATGCGACGCCGTAATTCGGATTTTTGTGCAGTTCTTTTTGCTGCGCGAGATATTCCGGCGAAATAGTCATTTCAAAAATATAGTGGGGGCGCCGCGCGTGTGCCAATGCCCAAGAATCGGCAAGCGCATGCGTGCCTACCGGTCTGTGTCAGATTTCTCGGCTCATTGCACATATTCCGCCTTCTCGCCGGGGGCCGGTGTGCCTTGAAACGAACCCATATTGAGGACCGCTTCTCGCCCGCCATGCTGCTCGACCAGGGCCGCCTGCGAGTCTTGAGCGTCGGCATTTACCCGGTCCGGATCGATGCGGCGCGTCAGTTCCGCCTGCAGATCTGCCAACGTCGCCGCGTGCGACGGATCGGCGGCCAGGTTTGTTTCCTCCTCCGGGTCGGCGTCCAGATCGAACAGCTCCGGCGCGTAGCCGACATAGTGGATGTATTTGTGGGCGCCCTTGCGGATCATGAAGGCGGCACTGTCCGCCCCAGTGGCGTGATATTCGCTGAAGGCGACGCGCGCCGGATCGTCCGGAGCGTTCGCGGTGCGCCGCCAGCATTGGAAGTCCGGGTTGGCCGCCTCCTCCAGCCCCAATGTCGCTAGGATCGTGTTTGCGCCTTCCGCCAGGGTCACCGGTGTGTTCACCACCTTGCCCGCCGGCACGTCCGGCCCGGACAGAATCAGCGGGATCGCCGCCGCCTCCTCATACATGTTCGATTTACCCCACAACCGGCGCGTGGCGAGATTTTCCCCATGGTCGGCGGTGTAGACGACGAGCGTGTCGTCGCGGGCACCGCTGGCATCGAGCGCCGCCAGCACCTTCTGCACATTCGAGTCCATGAACGAACACAGCGCGTAATAGGACGCGATGGCGATCTTGCGGGTTTCGTCGGTGAAGAATTCGTCATGGCACTGCACCTGCCGGAATTTTTCGATCCAGGGGTGCAATTCGTAATCCAGACAGCTGCCCTTCGGCGTCTCCAGCATGTCGTGCGGATACATGGCGTAGAAATCCGGCGGCGCGATCAGCGGGAAGTGTGGGCAGACGAGGGAGCAGAAAAGCACCCAGGGCCGGTCCCGGTGTTTCGGCACCTCTTCCTTCAGCCAGCGGCAAGTCTCTTCCGTGATCGACCGGTCGTAGCGGATGTAGCCGGAATCGCCCGGCCCGATATTGGCGGCGAGTTTACTGGTCTTGATCGGCGGGCCGAGCGGCTGCTTCACGCTGGCCGAAACGCTGCCCACCCCATCGACGACATGCAGCGGCACGATCTGCTCGTCGAAACCGGTCGGGTCGGTCTCGTTGCGATAGTGTAGCTTGCCGATCGACAGGCTTTTCATGCCGTGCTGCTGCAGGGCATGTCCCCAGCCTTTGATCCGCCCGTCATAGGGATGGGCGTTGTCCCAATTGCCGATCTCGTGCACCGCGCGCCCTGTCGCGAAACTCGCCCGCGCGGGCACGCAGATCGGGGAGTTGGTGTAGGCATTGATGAACCGTGTGCCACCGGCGGCCAGCGCATCGATCGCCGGCGTGCGGACGAAGGGGTGGCCGTAACACCCGGCCGCCTTCTGCTGATGCTCGTCCGACATGATGAAGAGAACGTTCTGCGCCATCGGCCTCGGTCCTGTTGTGATTTCCCGGCTCCCTTATACGGCTTCCTTATACAAGGGCGCGCCGCCGCCCGCACGTCTCGGCAAACAATGAGTTGAACAGCCCGTGATTGAATTCGCGCACCGCCTGGTTATGGTGCCGACAGCATTATGTCCGGAGCCCGAGTCCCAACATGAAACCCAGTCGAATTTTCGTAGCGCTCGTCGCCACGGTCTTGCCCTTCTCCGCGGCCTTTGCCGACGAAACCGTTGTCCCAATCCACAAAATTTCTCCGGACGGGATCGGCGCTGCGATTGGTACGATCACGTTGAAGGACGGACATCATGGTTTGATCGTTGCGCCCGACCTGCGCGACCTGCCGCCCGGCAATCACGCGTTTCATATCCACGAGAACCCGAATTGCGGACCGGGCGAGAAGGACGGAAGAATGGTTGCCGGCCTGCTGGCCGGCGGCCACTACGATCCAGCGGGCAAGGGCCACGGTATGAAGCATCGCGGGCACGGCAAGGCCATGATGCACCACAAACCTCACGGCGCCTTGCCGCAA
>JAPPPC010000622.1:3415-5044 GCA_028817685.1 Rhodospirillaceae bacterium | reverse complement strand
CCAGGAAATTGCTTCGCCTTCGCGGTCCGGGTCCGTCGCGAGGTATAGATTGCCGGACCCGTCGAGCGCGTTTGCGATTTCATCGAGATGCTTCTTCGACTTTGGATCGGTCTGCCAGATGAGCGAGAAATCTTCCTCGGGCCGCACAGAACCGTCCTTAGGCGGCAAATCCCGCACGTGACCGTAACTGGCAAGGACGCGGAAGTCGGAACCTAGGTATTTATTGATCGTTTTCTCCTTGGCTGGAGATTCTACAACGACGACATTCATTATGGTTTCAAGGTGCTCAATGTTCGTTCAGTAGATACGACGCTGTTAACCTTTACGCAGTGTCGGGTGTCACACTTGGCACCGTGTGTTCCGTTCGTCAACACTCTGTGTCATCTGGATGCGATAAAATTTTGCACTTATGCGTGTTCTGTGAGTGTTTGTTCAAATTAAGATCGTGAGTCTGAATGGGGTGTCATCGTCGAAATCGCGTCATGAATTGGCGGGCTCGCCTGTTTCCGCATGTTCCATATCTGGGGTGAAGTGCGTGGCCAAGTGACGCCGAAGCGAACGGCTGACCCGATCCGATAGATGGTGCGCCTGCGCGCTCGACAGTTCCCGCCGGTGGACTAGGGGGATATGCAACGCACTCAACTCACCGAAATCATGGACGATCGCATCGAACGTGTCTGGATCGATGTCAGCAGTCTTGTTGTACAGCAGGGATTCAATCACATCGAGATCGGCGGTCGCGAACAGGGAGCGCGAAATTGCGGTACTCAGCCCATCGCGTATGGTAACCGCCATCCGGTGCAATTTCCCTCTTCTATCAATGACTTCGATAAGAGTGCTGTCGTCTAGCGTTTGATTGTGTACGAGAATGGGATACGCAACGGCAATGTCGTCATGAATCAGCGCAGTGACGAGATCGCCTGGCAGGGCGGTTCTGTCCGCCAAATATTCCGATAGGTGGCGGCGAATGCCGACGTCAACCGATCCGATCAGGATTCGCACGATGTCGTAGGCGAGTGTTAGCTCTTTTTCCGTGAGGCCCGCACCGGGCGCCAGGCAGGTCTCCGCCAGAGACGCCGCGAGGTCGCCTTTTCCATGCACGGCGCGCTGCATGGCCAGTTCCAGCAATTTTTCATTGTGCGTCGACATGTGCTTGCGCCTCGGAACGCTGTTGGACGACCGCTGGATCAAAGTCGCCGTCGCCGAAATTCCATCAAATCCAAAGTGTTGATGTAGTCTCGCAAGCAAGCGTTAAGCGATTGTTACCGCTCAGGCCGGTTCCGCTTAGACCAAAAGTGCGACCTTTCCGCCAGGCTGGCGCTCCAACCGCCCCGCCAGTTCCAGTTCCAACAGAACGGCCCAGAGGGTCGCCGTGGATAGCCCGCTATCACGAAGCAGGTCGTCGACGGTTACCGGTGCTGGCCCGAGGCATTCGAGGATAGTCGTCCGCGCGGAGTCCAACTCGGCCGACCCTAAATCATCATTTTCGCCGAGGCCGGTGAAGCCTGGCTCGTCATGCTGCCGGCTCAGCAGGGGGCGAATGCCTTCAAGTACATCTTCCGCGGATTCCGCCAAAGTCGCGCCATTGCGGATAAGAGCGTTGGCGCCGCGCGCCCGAGGGTCGAGCGG
>JAPPPC010000622.1:0-3405 GCA_028817685.1 Rhodospirillaceae bacterium | reverse complement strand
TCCCGGGATGGCGAAAACATCGCGGCCTTGTTCCCCGGCCAGCCGCGCCGTAATCAACGAACCGGATCGCAATGCGGCTTCGACGACGACGATACCCAGCGACAGGCCGGAAATGATCCGGTTCCGTGTCGGGAAGTGCCGGGCCTGAGGCTGTGTGCCGGGCGGCATTTCCGAAACGATGGTTCCCCGTTCGCGGATCTCTTCGTAGAGAGCGGCATTCTGCTTGGGGTAGACGATGTCCGCACCGCCGGCGAGGACCGCGACCGTGCCGCCTTCCAGCGCGCCGGTGTGCGCGGCGGTATCGATACCGCGCGCGAGACCGGACACCACCACCGCGCCGCCGAGCGTCAGGTCTCTGGCTATTTTTTCGGCAAAGCGGCGTCCGTTGGTCGAAGCGTTTCGGGCACCGACAACGCCGATGCTGGTTCGGCCGAGAAGTTCGGCATTGCCCAAAACCGAAAGCACTGCCGGGGCGTCTGATACCGCCGCGAGGGCGGTCGGATAGTCGGGGTCTCCGAGAATGATATGCCGGCCGCCCAGCCGCTCGATCGCCTCCCATTCGCGTGTTGCGGTTGCGGTATCGCAAATGCGCAATTCTCTGCGAAGTCCGCCCCGTTGCGCGAGGCTGGGCAGCACCTCCAGCGCCGCGCTTGCCGAGCCAAATCGGTGCAAAAGTTGGCGGAAAGATACCGGCCCGACATTTTGACTACGGATCAAGCGGATACGATCAAGACGCTCTTGGGTTGAGTGCGATGGTGAAAATTCAGCCATGCCGCCACGATGTGTCAGCGGCGGACGGGCGTCAACTTAAAGCCGTTCGTGTATTTATTTCTTCTGGCCGATCTTCGGCTCTTCGCGGGCCAACAGACGTCCGATGTTCTGCTTGTGCCGATACCATACGAACACGGCGAGAATCGCCGCAGCGATCGCCACCGGCGGTTCGCTCAAATACCAGGCGAAGACCGGGGACAGGCCGATGCTGATGAGCGATGACAGGGAGGAGATGCGGAAGATCGCGGCGACCAAAAGCCAGGTCAGACCCGCGGCGAGGCCGGCGGGCCAGGACAACACCGCCAAAGCGCCCAGCGTTGTCGCGACTCCCTTGCCACCCTCGAATTTGAGCCATACGGGGAACAGATGTCCGAGAACCGCCGCAACGGCGGCGGCGGGCGCCAGCTCTGGAGCCAGATAGTACGCCGCAATGGCCGCCGCCGCGCCTTTGCCGCTGTCGAGGATCAATGTGAGCAGCGCCAACGTCTTACTGCCGGTCCGCAGGACGTTCGTCGCTCCGATACTGCCGGAGCCAATATCCCGGACATCGCCGAGACCGGCCATTCGCGTGAGCACCAGACCGAACGGAATTGAGCCCAGCAGGTAGCCCAGAATCACCGCGGTCGCGAGATAGATTGGGTCGCTTTCAAACATACGGGACTACGCTTCCGCTTCGTAAATCGTGCGGCCTTCGACGACGGTGCGCCTGACCACGCCCTGCACGGGCCGCATGTCGAACGGCGAGTTCTTCGACTTGCTGCGGAAGGTAGTTTCGTCGATTTGCCGAGGCTTGTCGGGGTCGAAAATCAGTAAATCTGCCGGGGCGCCCCGCTCCAGTCGCCCGAACGGGCAGCCCAGGAGATCGGCCGGTTTGCTGGTCACCTTTGCCAAGGCATCGAGCAGCGACATGTCGCCATTGTGATACAGCTCCAGCGTTAAGGGCAGCAGCGTCTCCAAGCCGATAATACCGAATTCCGCCTGCACGAATGGCAGCCGTTTGGAGTCTTCGTCATGCGGCGCGTGATCGCTGGCGATGATATCGATTGTCCCGTCTGCCAGTCCTTCGACAACCGCACGGCGGTCCGTTTCGTCGCGCAGCGGGGGGGAGACCTTGGCGAAGGTCCGATAGTCACCGACCGCCGTTTCGTTGAGCGCGAAATAATGCGGCGCGGTATCGCAGGTTACGTCGTAGCCGTCGCGCTTTGCCTTGCGGATCGCGTCGATGGCTGCGGCCGTGGAAACATGCGCGGCGTGGTAGCGACCGCCGGTCAGAGACAGAATTCTGAGGTCGCGCTCGATTGCCATCACTTCCGCGACCGCCGGAATTCCAGGCAGCCCGAGGCGCGTGGCAACCTCGCCCTCATTCATCACACCGTCATCGACAAGCCGTTCATCTTCTGGGTGTTGCACGATGAGAAGATCGAACGTGCGGGCATAGCTGAGCGCGCGGCGCAGGACGAGCGGATCGTGCACCGCTTTGACACCGTCGGTGAAGGCGAGGGCGCCGGTTTCGGACAGCAGCGCCATCTCGGTCAATTCTTGGCCTTCCAGCCCGCGCGTCAGGGTGCCGTAGCAGAACAGTTTTACCGACTTAATTTCGCGCGCGCGCCGGGCGATGAATTCAAGTACCGAGACATCATCGATCACCGGATGCGTATTCGGCAGACAACACATCGCCGTGACGCCGCCGGCCGCGGCAGCTTCGCTTGCCGTTGCAATGGATTCCTTATGCTCCTCGCCCGGTTCACGGACCTGGACGCGGATATCGAACAAGCCCGGAGACAGGCAAAGCCCGCTGCAATCGACGGTCTGGTTCGGACTGAGCATGCCGGCCTTGAAGGTCCCCGGTCCAAAGTCAGTAATCTTGCCGTTCTCCACCAGTAGATCACCGACGATGTCCATCTGATTGGCCGGATCGAGGAGCCGTGCGTTGAGATAGGCGGTCCGCTTGGTCATCGGGGAATCAGTTCGCGGTTTCCGTGCGCGTCAACAGATCGAGGCAGGCCATCCGGACGGCGACGCCCATCTCCACTTGATCACGAATGACAGAGCGGTCGATATCGTCGGCCAGTTGAGAGTCGATTTCGACGCCGCGATTCATTGGGCCGGGGTGCATGACAAAGGCGTCATCTTTCGCGTAGGACAGCTTTTCGGTGTCGAGGCCGAAGAAATGGAAATATTCCCGGATCGAGGGCACGAACGTTCCCCGCATCCGTTCCGTCTGAAGCCGCAGCATCATCACGATGTCGCAGTCGGTCAGCCCTTCACGCATATCGTGATAGACCTCGACGCCGAAGCGGTCGATTGCCGTTGGCAACAGGGTTCGCGGGGCCACGACGCGAACCCGCGCGCCCATCGTTGTCAGCAGATGGATGTTCGATCGTGCGACGCGGCTGTGCATTACGTCGCCGCAAATCGCGACGATCAGATTCTCCAGGCGGCCACGGCGGCGCAGGATTGTTAGCGCGTCGAGCAGGGCCTGCGTCGGGTGCTCGTGGCGCCCATCGCCGGCATTGATGACCGCGGCGTTCACTTTTTCCGACAGGAGTTTCACCGCGCCCGCATCGGGATGACGAACGATCAGCACGTCGGGATGCATCGCGTTCAGCGTCATCGCCGTGTCGATCATGGTCT
>JAPPPC010000019.1 GCA_028817685.1 Rhodospirillaceae bacterium | reverse complement strand
ACGCAGGTTGGCCTCGACCATCTCCTTCTTGGCTTGACCTGCTTAGCGGTCGCCCTTCTGGATCGCCTGTGAGATGCGGCGGAACTCGTCCAATGACATCCGCGTCGACTCGGCCACCGCCGCGACTTCGCCGCGCAGCGCCTTGATCTCGTCGCGATGCTTGGTCGCGAACTTTTTCCAGCCCTTGGTCTTTACGCGTGACATCGCGTTCAGCCAGTAGGGGTCCAGTTCGCGGCCGATATACCGTTTAAGGAAATCGTCGCGCTTTATGCCGCAATCGGAGGCGAGGCGCATCAATTTGCCCTCGAACTGCATCAGCTTCTTGCTGATGTCCCGGATTTCCTGGACCAGTTGCTCGATACGCTCTTCGTTCAGATGCACCTGCTGCATGCATTCGAGCAAGGTTTTGTAATGCTTGTCGTAAGTGCGGGCCGTCGAGGTGGCCAATGCCTTGCCTTCCACCGTCAGCGCGAACTGTTTTTCGCGGAGCTTATGGAATTTGCGATATGTCGCGGCGATTTCCCCAAAATTCTCGAGGACGTCTTCGCGAACCGTCTCTTCCATCGTCGTGAGCGAGGCGGTGGCGTCTTCGAATTCCTCCTCGTCGTCCGAGTCGTCATCTTCATTTTCCACCGGCGCAGCGTAGGTCGTGGGGCCGCCCTGCGCGTGGATGTAAGTCGTGTCGAGATCGATAATGTCCCGAATATTGGCGGTCTCGTCGGTGATCATGCTGTACCAGTGCGCGACGGAGCGCATGGTCAACGGGCTTTCACGCAGCGCCGTGATCAAGCGGTCGCGGCCCGCTTCGATGCGCTTTGCGATGGCAACTTCGCCTTCACGGGACAGCAGCTTTACGCTGCCCATTTCACGCAGATACATCCGGACCGGATCGTCCGTGAGGCCCTGATCGTCCAAATTGCCCGTCGGTGCGGCTTTAACGACCGGTTTGGCTTCCTCGGCTTCAGACACGATGTCCGGCGCGTCGTCGTCGACAACGTCGATGCCCATTTCGGACAATGTCGACATCATATCTTCGATTTGTTCGGAGGAAACCTGCCCCTGCGGCAGGATTCGATTGAGCTGGCTTAAGGTAATGCTGCCACGCTCTTTGCCAGCGGCCAGGAGCTTTTCCGTCTCCCGCTCAATGTCGCCAATGCTTAGCGCGGCTTGTGTGGTTTCTGTTCGATCGTGATTCTGCGGTTGCTCTATCGCTATTTCCATGATCTTCCGTTTTTTTGCGCCGCAATACCCACTTCGCCGCCGGCCGTGATTTTTATCTTGCCGGGCGTTGCAGTTGCGGACTCACTCCCAAAACCAAAGTCAATTTTCTGTGCGTCAAACGGTCGCAACAATGTCGTCACACCACGCATAGGAAAAGAGAATAATTTCGATATTTAATATCGTCTTTTCCAATATCTCGGAGTCGAGCGGGATCCGCGGCTTCTAGACGTTAACGCCTTAATCTATCAGGCGATCGTTACGATATTGTGCCACCGTCGCGTCGAGGCCGAACACCGCATCTTGCAATACTTCGTCCACCAAGTCGTCGGTGTGCACCGCGTAGACCGGATAGGAAAAAACCGGTGCGTTCGGCACTTTGCGCAGGGTCCCGTTCTGCAAATACGGCGTGCAAACGCGCCGTGGGAAATAGCCTGCCGCGTTCGCCCGGACCAGATAATCGATACCCAGGACGCCAAGGTCCAACGACATGTGAGGCCGGCTGATATCGGGAAAATTCAAGGCATGATCGCTGCGAAACTCCGGCCCCCAATTGACGAAGACGTAGTCGTCGCCCATCAGCGGGTCCTTCGCACCAGGGCTCGCCACCAGGATCATGTCATCATTGAACAGCTTTCGGACCTGCAAACCGCTGCGTTGCTGCGGTCTGTACATGACGGCGATGTCCAAGGAACCTTCCAGTAGGTTGTGCATCAGCACATCGTTATAACCAACCTCGCACTTGATCGAGATCGCCGGGGCTTCGGCGTGCATCCAGGCGAGCCACGCGACGAGAAAGCTGCCCCAGACGCTCATCTGCCCGCCGACGCGCAAAACCGCGGCGGTCTTGTCGCCGACACCGACCTCGAGGCAAGCCTGATCCCAGATCCGTGCCATAGCAACGGCGTGCTTTGCGAATTCGCGGCCGTTATTCGTCAGGGAAGCGCCGCTCTTGTTGCGCGCGAACACCTTGACTCCGAGTTGCTCTTCCAGGGCGCGGATTCGCATGCTGACCGTGGATTGGGTCACATGCACGCGCTCAGCGGCAGAGACGAAGCTACCGGTCTCTACGACCGCAAGAAATGTCCGGATGTTCGTAATGTCCATAGACTGGTCCGGTCGTGACGTTCGATGGAAATAGTATTCGACAATCGAATATGAATAATCAATCGAATTCGAGTTATCTTTGTCCGCGCAACGCCGCCAAACGGTGTGGTGGTGGCGAACCGGAGCGGCGATTTCGGGCAAGGTGCATGGAATTTGTTTCGCTTCGAGGGGAAGTCTAAACTTTTCCCAGGGTGCCGAAGCGCGCCGGGAAGGCAGAACGTATGGGTTTGTCGACCACAGATGAGACGCCGCCGATGCTGGAAGCGGTGGTGCGGGGCCGCAAGGCGTGGCGTCGCGATACCTTGCGCCGTGACGATTGGCTCGTCCCGATTCCAGAAAAGTGTCTTGCCGAGATCGCGGCTGTGGTCGATCGATTGCGCGAGAACCCGATGGCGACGATCGCGCTCGACCGCAACGACTACCAGCTCGCCGCTTGCTCTCGACTGATGAAACGTGTGCGCGGCGTGCTGGCAACGGGTGCCGGGTTCGCGATACTCGATAGGTTGCCCGTCGATCGATATTCGAAAGAAGAACTGACAGCGATCTATTGGCTGTTGAGCGGTATGATTGCCCGTCCCGTTGCGCAATCCTTCGACGGGACACTGCTCTACGACGTGCACGACACCGGCAAAAAGATCGCAACGCGCATCCGCGGCGACAAAACCAACCAGAAACTTGCCTGGCACACGGATTACGGATTCAACCACCCGCCACCCTTCTTCGGGCTTATGGTCCTGCGCACGGGTAAGGCCGGTGGCGAGAGCGCCATCGTAAGCCTGGGACATGTGCACAATGTGATGCGGCGGGATTTTCCGGATCAGTTGGCGCGCCTCTACAAACCCTTCTATTGGAACCGCCAGGGCGAACACCCGCCCGGCGATCCGATTACCAACATCAACCCGATATTCCGTTATGAGGCGGACCGGCTGCGCGCCCGGGTGAACCTGCGCCTCCTTCAGGTCGGCTATCAATTGATGGACGAGCCGATGGACGATGACGGGATCGCCGCGCTTGAGGCGCTCTACAAGGTGATGGACGACCCGGCCAACCATTTCGATTTCTCGGTTGAAGCCGGACAAATCCAGTATTTGAACAATTGGTGGTGCGCTCATCAGCGCGCCGACTACGTCGATTTCGAGGAGCCGGACAGGCGCCGGCATCTCGTACGGATCTTTCTGCGCGACGAAGGCGCGCGCAGCTATATGGGGTGAGGGAAACATGCCGAAGGTTCTGACGGAGCAACAGATCGCCGATTATCGCCGCGACGGGTACCTGTTTCCCGTGCCGGCGATGAGCGAGGCGGAGGCTGGGCGCTATTTCGGCCAATTGCAGGCCTACGAAGCGGATAGTCTGGGCGGTTTGGTGAGCGCGGTCGGCGGCGCGGCGCGGTTCAAGAACCATTTGCTGCTGACCTGGGTGAACGATCTGGTGCGCCATCCCGCTATTTTGGATGCGGTGGAGGACCTGGTCGGTCCTGACATCCTGTGCTACACCAGCACCTTCTTCGTAAAGGAACCGAACAGTTTGGAAGTGGCCGCCTGGCATCAGGACGCGACCTATTTCGGCCTGCGCCCGCACGATCATGTCACGGCCTGGCTGGCCTTTACCGAGTCGACGTCGGAAAGCGGCTGTCTGGAATTCCTACCGGCGCGCAACGCCCATCGTCAGCACAAGCATCGGAACGATGCGGTCGCCCATAGTGTCAATGGCGGTAAACAGGCGATCGTCGAGGATTTTGATCTGGACGGGGCCGTCATGGCGCCGCTCAGGCCGGGAACGTTCTCGCTGCACAACACGCTGTGCATCCACCGCTCGGCGCCGAACAAGTCGGCCAACCGTCGTATCGGAATCGGCATCAGTTATGTGCCGACCAGTGTCGAGCATATCGGCACCCAGCGCATGCCGGCGATGCTCGTCCGCGGCACGGACACCTACGGCCATTTCGAACTGGAACCGGAGCCCGTGAGCGATCTCGACGATGCGGCGCGCGCGGCCCATGAAGAGGCCTACAAGGCCTACCGGGCGAACTATAACGAACAGCTTGCCTGGCACCAGGAAGGGCGGGGGCTGTAGACCGTTTCTCCCGAGAATTTGCGTACGCAAACGCCTAGTGCGTCGTGTAGCCGCCGTCGATGATCAAGTCGGTTCCCTGCATGTAAGTCGCGTCCGTCGCGGCGAGATAGAAGGCCAGTTCCGCGATTTCCTCCGGCTCGCCAAACCGGCCGGAGCGAAGGTAGGTGCCGCGCGTGTTGATATAGTCCGGGTCCTTTTCCAGCCGGTCGAGGATCGGCTGGGTCAGGATCGGGCCGGGGCTGATCGAATTGACGATGATGTTCTCCTCGCCCAACTCAAACGCCATTGTCTTGGTCAGATGGATCAGCGCCGCCTTGGTCAGCCCATAGATCGCCCGCTTATCGAAGGCGACGGAGCCTATCTGGCTGGCAATATGAATGATCCGGCCGCCACCCTGCTTACGCATCGCCGGCAGTACGGCCTGACTGGCGAAGAAGGCGGCGGCGACGTTGACGGCGACGATCTTGTCGAATTCGGTGCGGGTGAACTCGCCGAACGGTTTGTGATCGCGAATGCCCGCATTGTTGACCAGGATGTCGACACGGCCGTGCGTTTCCAAGGCAATCTCGATCATCGCTTCCGGTGCGCCCGGTTCGGCCAAATCGAACTGTCCCGACTCGATCTTGGCGCCATTTGGGCTAAGGGCGCGGC
>JAPPPC010000803.1 GCA_028817685.1 Rhodospirillaceae bacterium | reverse complement strand
TTCAGGAGGAGGACCGGAGCATGAGCAGCATCGAAGTATCCCCCATCGCAGGCGCGCTGGGCGCCGAAATTCACGGTGTCGATCTGTCGCAACCCTTGGATGACGCAACTTTGGCGCAGGTCCGAAAGGCATTCGCCGATCACGTGGTGATTTTCTTCCGTGACCAGAAAATTTCGCCGGAGCAGCATCTAGCGTTCGGCGCCCATTTCGGCGAATTCGATATCCATCGTTTTGCCGCCGGCCTGCCAGACCATCCGGAAGTAATGCCTGTCGTGAAAGAGGCGGACGATAGCGGCGGCAAGTTCGGTGGATTGGGGCATTCCGACGTGACGTTCTACGAGAAGCCGGCGCTCGGCTCGATCCTCTATGCGCTGGACGCGCCGGCCTATGGCGGCGACACGATGTTCTCCAGCCAGTATCTAGCCTATGAGACTTTATCGGACGGCATGAAGGAAATGCTGGACAGTATGACGGCAGTGCACAGCGCCAAGCGGGTCTACGGAAATCAGGGCACTTCGATCAATCGCTATGGTCCGCAGGTTCAGTCGATGAAGGTGCGGACAGGCGATGATGCAGAAGCAGAGATGGCGCATCCGGTCGTCCGATATATCCCGGAGACAGGCCGCCGCTGCCTGTTCGTCAATCCGGTCTACACGATCCGCTTCTCGGGCTGGACGGAAGAGGAAAGCAAGCCGCTTCTCGACTTCCTCTGCACCCATGCGGTGCGGCCGGAGCACACCTGCCGCTTCCAGTGGGAAACAGGGTCGGTTGCCTTCTGGGATAATCGCGCGGCGCAGCACTATGCGTTGAACGATTATCACGGCCAGCGCCGCGAGATGCATCGGGTAACAATCGTTGGGGAACGCCCGATGTCCATTCAGGACGGTGAGCGGGCGAAGGCGGCCTAATCCGCCTCTGACAACTCGATAAATGCCGGTACGGCGAGTCCGGCGAATACAAGCGCGGCCGGGATATCGTCTTCGCTGTACCAGCCGGCTTCATGCAGAATGTTCAACGTGCCCAGCACCTTACCCTTATGGGCGACGGGAATGTTCAGGATCGCCTCGCAGCCCAGTGAGAAGATGATCTCGTGGTCGAAAAATACCTCGCGGATATCGTCCGCGTCGTAGCCGATATAGGGGCGGCCTTCGACCAATAGCTGCTGCGTCCAGGGCTTGTCGTTTGGCGGCTTGCGGCCGCCGACCAGATAGGTTTCGGGCTGGTTCGAATAGTAGCGTTCCACGCCGACCTCCGGCCCGTGATACAGCAATCCCGTATAGAGCTTATGCCCGAACACGGCGTCCAGCGCCGGGTCGAGGGCTTTGAGAATATCGTCGGCGCTGCCGCCCTGCGCGGATGCGGCGGCGACCGCCTGGAAATGGGGTAGCGGGTCTACGGTGTTCACGTGACTCATGGGGAATGACTTTCTTGTTCGTTAAGTGTCCGACGATATCTTGGAGGGCGGCGATCCCATAACCTTTCCGAACGCGGCGGAGAAGGCGCTGGTGCTGAGATAACCGTGCTGCTTGGCGACCTGTGAAATCGGTTCCCCGCGTGAGAGCGCCTCGAGCGCGCCGTGCAGGCGGATCCTTTGGCGCCAGCGATTGAAGCCCATCCCGAGATCCCGTTCGAAGAGGCGCGCCAGCGTCCGGGGCGACGCGCCGGCGAATTCAGCCCAATCGTCCAAGGTGCGGCGGTCCGACGGGTCGGCGAGTATTTCCGCGCACAGGCGTTGCAGCCGCTCGTCCTTTGGCAGCGGCACGTTCAGGGTCAGTTCATGGGCCCGGCCGATTTCGTCCTTGATCAACTGCGCGATCAAGTCTCCACGGCTGCCCGGTTCATAGACGACTGGTTCTTCGCTGAGGGCGAGGATCAGTTCGCGCAACAGGTTCGAAACCGAAAACACGCAGAAAGCTCGAGGCAGATTTTCCGATGCCATTGAATCGATATAGAGGGTGCGCATGTCGACATCGCCATGCATGCCGACGGCGTGCCGTGTGCCGGCGGGGACGTATACGGCGTTACCGGACGGCACCACCCAAGCCTCGCCCAGCGTTCGAAGCCGCATGATGCCCCGGTTCGCATAGAGCAGTTGATCCCGCTTGTGCTCGTGCAGCCCGGTATCCGACCCGTCAGAGAACAGCTTGGCCATTGCGCCGATATCTTGCGGTAGCGACTGATAGTCGTCCGGGTCCGTGCTTCGCGGCAGGGAAGAGCTCATGGCGTTGGTTCGATTCAGTTTGGCAGAATTTCGACTGAATTTGGCATGACATAGCATTATTGCCAAACGTAACCTGCTAGCGATGACAAAAAAGGTCCGCAAAAGCGCGCGGGCTGAGCGTGGAGGAGATCAAGGCAATGGATCGGGATAAGACATATTTTCTGCTGTTGAACATCGGGCATTTTCTCGATCACTTGTTCACCCTGGTCTTTGCGACCGTGGCGGCTTTGGTGCTCTATCGCGAATGGAACGTCGGCTACGCGGAGCTGTTGGCTTACGCGACGCCGGGGTTCTTCGCCTTCGGCCTCTTCTCCCTGCCAATGGGCTGGATTGCCGACAAATGGAGCAAAGACGGCATGATGTGCGTCTTCTTCATCGGTATTGGCTTGGCTTCCATCGCGACAGGATTTGCAGAGACTCCGCTGCAGATCGGTATCGGCCTGTTCGTCATCGGCATGTTCGCCGCGATCTATCATCCGGTCGGTCTCGCCATCGTTACGATGAAGTGGAAGAACACCGGCATGCGTATCGCCGTGAATGGCGTGTGGGGCAATCTGGGCGTCGCGGCAGCGGCGCTGGTCACCGGATATCTGATCGATTTCTCCGGCTGGCGCGCGGCCTTCATACTCCCGGGCGCCTTCTCGATCGTCGTCGGGTTCGCCTATATGGCCTTGCGGCGCGAGGGAATCCGCGCGGATCAGGAAGCGAAAAAAGACGCAGGTGCCGCGCCAGGCCCTGTTTCGGAATCGTACCGTTCGGCGATCATCCGCGTCGCTGCCATTGTTTTTGTGACCGCAGCGGTCGGATCGATCATCTTCCAGTCGACGACTTTCGCGCTGCCGAAAATCTTTGACGAGCGGCTGCAGGGGCTGGCGGTTCAGCTGTCCGGCCTTCTGGACAGCCTTGCGAAAGGCAATGAGGACGGTGTCGCGACGGTCATCGGCTCCCTGGCCTTCGTTGTCTTCGCCGTAGCCTCGCTGGCACAGGTCGTCGTTGGCAGCATGTTGGACAAGTACGGGCCGCGGAACGTTTACATGGTCGTGGCTGCGATCCAGATCGTCTTCTTCGCCCTGATGCCGGGTCTGACGGACGGTATCGCCCTGGCCGTCGCTTTCGGCTTCATGCTAGGGGCGTTCGGTCAAATCCCCATCAACGACTATATGATCGGAAAGACGGCGAGCGGTGCCTATCGCGCCCGCATCTACGGCGTGCGGTATGTGGTGAGCTTCACGGTGCTGGCGGCGTCGTTGCCGATGATTGCGTTTGTCTATGACAATTGGGGCTTCGACACCCTGTTCTGGATCTTGGCCGCCGCCGGTATCGTGATCATGTGCGCCGTGCTCAGCCTGCCCAAGTCGTTGCCCCAGCCGGACTCCGCGCCGGCCCCGGCTGAGTAGGGGCGATATCGCAAGCACCGTGGTTTGGGCTATATTTCAGTTCTTGTCGCGTTAGATGATCTGAATGATGTCACAAACTGCCGCAAATGCGCCGATGCCGGGCGGGCCCGTTACCGGGCCCGACGCATGGTATGGAAATGAAATGGAAGCGTCGACAGCGTGGATCCATGCGCTTTCTGCCGGAGAAATTTCAGAACTTGAAAGCGCACTGCAATCGGTTCGTGCTGCCGGCCTTGATATCGCAGACGTCACGCGGGACTCGTTTCCGCTACCGACCTTCGGTCCGACGCTCGACCGGCTGCGCGGCGACGTGTTGCGCGGGCGCGGCTTCGTTCTGATACGGGGATTGCCGCTTGAACGATATACGCTGGAGGATGCAGCGCTGCTCTATTGGGGCATCGGTTGCTATTTCGGCCGCGCGGTGCCGCAGAATGGTAAGGGCCACCTGCTGGGCCATGTGATCGACATGGGTCGTCACGAGCACGACACAAACGCGCGCATCTATCAGACCTCCGCCCGGCAGACCTATCACGTGGATACCTGCGATATTGTCTCGCTGCTTTGCGTTCAGAAGGCCAAGTCGGGCGGCCTCAGCAGTCTCGTCAGCGCGGTGACGATCTACAACGAGATGCGGAAGCGGCGGCCCGATCTGGTGCCGGTCCTGTTCAGCTTGTTCGATGCGGACCGCCGGGGCGAAGTGCCGCCGGGCCGCAACCCTTACTACACCGCACCGGTATTCGCCTGGCAT
The DNA here is from genome assembly GCA_028817685.1 of Rhodospirillaceae bacterium. Taxonomy (GTDB): domain Bacteria; phylum Pseudomonadota; class Alphaproteobacteria; order UBA8366. Next base: position 684 of record JAPPPC010000803.1, on the reverse strand, counting down.
GAGGGGCAACTGACGAGTCAGCTTGTCCGGCGCTATATCGAGTCCGCGCGACGGTTCCCGGAATTGCCGGCGCTCACGGCGGAAGAGACCGAGGCGCTGGACCTTTTCGAGGCCTTGGCCGATGAATTCGCCATGTTCATGGATTTCGAGCAGGGCGATATGCAGTTCGTGCACAACCATCAGATTCTGCACGATCGTACGGCTTTCGAGGATTTTCCGGACAAGAAGCGGCATCTGCTGCGGCTTTGGCTGTGCCCCCCGGACGGCCGAACCTTGCCAGAGAGTTTCGCCGACAAATATAACGGCCGGATCGAGATCGGCGATCGCGGCGGCATGTTTATCGAAGGGGCCACACCACACGTCTCGCTGGAACCTGTGTGACTCTTGTGGTCTTATAGCGCGCGTTTTTTGTGATGGAGAGTATGATGCAAAAACCTACCGGTTCATTTGTCGCCATGATCACCCCGTTCAACCGGGACGGCTCGGTCGATTACGGCGGCTTCCGGACCCTGCTGGACTTCCAGGAGCGGAACGGGACCAGCGCGGTCTTGATCATGGGATCGACCGGTGAGGTTTCGATGCTGAGCCAGGAGGAACGGCACCGCATTGTCGAGGAAACCATCAAGTTCAAAACCGGCGGGATGCAGTTCTATTACGGCTGTACCGGCAACAACACGCAGACGA
>JAPPPC010000399.1 GCA_028817685.1 Rhodospirillaceae bacterium | reverse complement strand
ACTTTGGTGATGCCGGTCTCCTCCTGCAGGATGAGCTGCGTGTTTCGCGCGATCCGGGAGGAAAGCTCGCTCGGCAGGGCCAGCGCCTCGTCGAAGGCGTTGGTATGAAGCGATTGCGTGCCGCCAAGTCCCGCGGCCAAGGCCTCGACCGTCGTGCGGATGATGTTGTTGTAGGGATCCTGTTCCGTCAGCGAGACTCCGGACGTCTGGCAATGGGTGCGCAGCATCAGGGATTTGTCATCGTGCGGCTGGAACCGGTCGCGCATCAGGTTGGCCCACAGGAACCGCGCCGCGCGCAGCTTCGCCACCTCCATGAAAAAGTTCATTCCGATGCAGAAGAAGAAGGACAGACGCGGCGCGAATTTATCCACATCGAGCCCCTGCGCCTGCGCCGCGCGGACATATTCCAGCCCGTCCGCGATCGTGTAGGCGAGTTCCTGCACGCAGGTCGCTCCCGCCTCCTGCATGTGATAGCCGGAAATCGAGATCGAGTTGAAGCGCGGCATGTGCTCCGCCGTGTGGGCGATGATGTCGGAGACAATCCGCATCGACGGTTCCGGCGGATAGATATAGGTGTTGCGGACCATGAACTCCTTCAGAATGTCATTCTGAATGGTGCCGCTGAGATCCTTTTGGGCGACCCCTTGCTCTTCACCGGCGACGATGAAGCTGGCCAGCACCGGCAGGACGGCGCCATTCATGGTCATCGAGACGGACATCTGGTCGAGGGGAATGCCGTCAAACAGGATCTTCATATCCTCGACGGAATCGATGGCGACGCCGGCCTTGCCGACATCGCCCACCACCCGTTCATGATCGCTGTCATAGCCGCGGTGAGTCGCCAGATCGAAAGCGATCGACAGGCCTTTCTGACCCGCCGCCAGGTTTCGGCGGTAAAAGGCGTTGGATTCTTCGGCCGTCGAGAAACCGCTGTACTGCCGCACCGTCCAGGGCCGCGCCGCATACATGGTCGCCCGCGGACCGCGCACGAAGGGCGCCATGCCAGGCAATGTATTGACGTGCTCGAGATCTTCCAAATCCGCCGCGGTGTAGACCGGCTTGACCTCGATTCCTTCGAGCGTCCGCCAGGTCAGCGATTCCAAGGGTTTACCGCGCAACTCCTTGCCGGCCAACGCGTGCCACTCATCCATGGATTTCTGCGGAAAATCAGCCATCTCAACCGTCCGGGTTACTGTGCCTTCACCCGCTTATATCGGTTTCAGCGCAGTTCTGTCCAATGGCCGGACTTTTCCAGTTGTATTTCAATAGTTTGCGCTAAGCGAGATACGCGCCTATCGCGCCGCCGCCAGCGGTCGAAGCTGCGCCATCAACGCTTCCGCGCGCACGATTTCGGGCGTCTCCAAGGCCACGCCGGCCGTTGCCAATCCGCGGGCAGTCCAACTGTTGCAGGTATTGCCAAGATGGAACCGGCCTGTTGCCGGGTAGAAGCGGCTATTGGGATACAGGCCGGGCCCAACCGAAACGGCGCGTCGATCATCACCTCTGTCGAACGAACCGCCGATATGGTCGAGCAACAGATCGAAGGCATCCTGATCGATTTGCAGACGAATGATTTCCGCCTTCGGAAAGACCCGCGTTGGCTCGGCGGGCAGCCCAACGACATGCATGACGGCAGCGGTCGGCGTCAGCGCCGCACGCAGGACCATCGCAGTCGTCGGGTCCTTGGCCGGGTAGAATTCGGCATCGCCCCACCCGAACTCCAAATAGCGCGATTCCGGGAAATCGGCGGCTTCCGGCAGGCGTCCCGGCGGAATCGCGTCGCTCGGCAGGATCAACCCGGTATGCCAACCGTTCGAGGCAACGTAGACCGCGATAGTGGCACCGGACTCGGCACCGTCCTGCATCGCAACGGCCGGAGCGTTCGGTTTCGCCGTGCAAGCAGCCAACAGGAATGCAACGAACAGAAACGACCAACGCATCGGAAACCCTCCCAAAGGCGCGCGATCGGCGTGGCCGACAGTCGCGCCTACGCATCCCAACTTAACGGTTTTCATGGCAACAATTGGACGGCGAGCCGCTCTTTCCAAGGCATCGGACGGTTCGATTCATCTCTTTCACGATATTGTTGATTTTCAGGAATCCGTTTCTCAAGTAGAGTTCGTCCGTCAAATCAATCGATTGGAGTCCGCTTTGCGCGCGATCACCACCCGTTTTCTCGTCTTCTTCGCCGTCATGCTTTCGGTGCAGACGGCGCAGGCGGAAGTGCCCAAACAGATCGATTGGCAGAGCCTGGTCCCGGCCGCCAAGCCGCTAGAGAACCCTCTGCGACATCTCGAATGGGAACAACAGGCGGAGATCGAGTTCCTGTCCACGATCCGTGAGCTTTATGCGCAGGGGGCCATCACCAAGGTCGATTATCGGTATGAAGAAGGTCTCGAGATCACCTACAAGCTGGAAAAGATGGGGCTCGACGTCGACGGTTTGGTCGCCAAGTTCCAGGACGTCCAGCGCGAGGTTCGTCGACGCAACAATGCCGTTGTCGGCGCACTCGACGGCCAACTGATCCGGATGCCGGGATACGCCTTACCGCTGGAATTCGACGGCACCGCGGTCAGCGAGTTTCTTCTCGTTCCCTATGTCGGCGCCTGCATCCACGTGCCCGCCCCGCCAGCAAACCAGATCGTGTTCGTGACGCTAAATCAGTCCTACAAGGCCAATAACCTCTACGATCCGGTCTGGATCACCGGCCGGCTGAAGGTGCAGACGTCGAACAAATCGCTGTCCTATGTCGATGGCAGCGCCAACGTCGAAGCCGGATACTCGCTGGAAGGCGTCAAGGTCGAACCTTACAAACAGTAGCGGGAACGCCGTCGTCGACGGGCGATGGATCCAAGGCGATCGTTGCCATTGTATTGCTATGTTATAACGTTCTAAGTTTTCGGTTGCCTGATGTTGCTGAAAGCGAACTAAGGAATCGCCCCATGAAAAATCAATTCTTGCCGATTTCGCGCGCCTCTCGTCCGGTGGCGGCCATTTTTGGATTGGCTGCCGCATTGTCAGTCGCATTTCCTGCCAGCGGCGCCGATCCTCATCAGCATGGCGTCGGCCAACTGAATGTTGCCGTTGAGGGCAATGATGTGGAAATCGAGCTGGAGACGCCAGGCGCCGACATCGTCGGTTTTGAGCATGCACCCCGGACCAAGGCGCAAAAAAAGGCCGTGCAAGATGCCGCTAAGGCGTTGCACGACGGCGCCGCGTTGTTCGTCTTCCCCGCCACCGCCGGATGCACCCTCAAAGAGGCCGAAGTTGAGTCCGGCCTCCTCGCGGACGCACACGAAAAGCATGGTGACAAGCATCACGATGAGAAACACCATGACGAAAAACACCATGGCAAAAAGCATAGCCATGAAAAACATCACGACGAAAAACACCATGGCAAGAAGCATGACCATGAAAAGCATCATGGCGAGAAACACGACGAAGAGACCCACGCCGAATTCCACGCGCATTATCATTTCACCTGCAAGAACCCGGTAACGCACGCTGACTTGCGGTATTTCGAGACCTTCCCGCGGGCCGAAGCACTATCGGCACGTCTCCTTACCGCCAGCGGCCAAAGTAAGCAAAAACTGACGCGAAAGGCCGCGCGCCTGAAATTCTAGGGTTCCTGCCTCAAACGCGGTAAAGCTCTTATCATCTGATTTTTCGCTTTTACCGGGCTTGATGACCGACACCGCGATCAAACTGACCGATGTCTCCTTCCGCTGGAAACCGGGTGCCGAGGCTGTCCTCGATATCCCGCACCTCGCGATTGGCGCCGGTGAGCGGCTGCTGATCCAGGGGCCAAGCGGCAGTGGCAAGACGACACTACTGAGTCTGCTGGGCGGGGTCGCAGTTCCCCAATCCGGCGCGGTTGACGTGCTTGGCACGACGCTCAATCAATTGAGCGCCGCGCAGCGGGACACATTCCGCGCCGACCGTATCGGCTTCGTCTTCCAAATGTTCAACCTGGTACCGTACCTCTCCATCGTCGAAAACGTCACATTGCCTTGCCGGTTTTCGGCTTCGCGGCAGCGCGCCGCCCTGAGGACCTCTTCGGGCCTGGAGAAAGAAGCGGCCCGGCTGCTCGCTCAACTCGAACTCGACGTCGAAGCCCTGATTGGCCGCCCGGTGAGCGAGCTCAGCACCGGACAGCAGCAACGGGTCGCGGTCGCCCGCGCGCTCATCGGCGCACCCCCTTTGGTCATCGCCGACGAACCCACATCCGCCCTCGACACGGACGCCCGGCATGCCTTCCTCGACCTGTTGTTTCGAGAGGTCGATGCGGCCGGCGCCACACTCATCTTTGTCAGCCACGACCGCGACCTCGCAGGCCGTTTCGATCGCACGGTGATGCTGGGCGACATCAACAGGGCCACGTGATGGCGGTCTTCGGCCTCGCCCTTAAGAGTCTTTTGAACCGCCGCGTGACGGTGGGCCTTACGGTTTTCGCGATTGGCGTCAGCGTCATGCTGGTGCTCGGCGTCGAACGGCTGCGCCATGACGCCAAGGCGAGTTTTGCCAACACGATTTCCGGTACCGATCTGATCGTCGGTGCCCGCAGCGGCTCAATCCAGCTGTTGCTCTATTCCGTCTTCCGGATCGGCAACGCGACCAACAATATCAGCTGGCGCAGCTACCAGGACATCGCGGGCCGCAAGGAGGTCGCCTGGACCATCCCGCTGTCGCTCGGCGATTCGCATCGCGGCTACCGGGTGATGGGCACCACGGCGGACTATTTCAAACACTACCGCTATGGCAACGGGAGCCCGCTCACCTTCGCCGAAGGCAAGCCATTCGCGGACGTTTTCGATGCTGTGCTGGGCGCGGATGTTGCCAAGGCGCTTGGCTACGAGCGCGGCGACCCGATCGTGGTGGCGCACGGGCTGGGCGCGGAGGGCTTCAGCAAACATGACGACAAGCCCTTCACCGTCACCGGCATTTTGGAGCGGACGGGAACGCCGGTCGACCGGACGGTGCATATTAGCCTGGGCGGTTTAGAGGCGATCCAGATCGATTGGAACGGCGGTGCTCGCGTGCCCGGCATGAATGTCGGCGCGG
>JAPPPC010000372.1 GCA_028817685.1 Rhodospirillaceae bacterium | reverse complement strand
TTGAGCTTTGCCGGGGGCCCGACCTTCCGCATGCTTCTGCCTCCCGACTAGTCGCCGGCGCGGCCGGAGGCGGCGGAACCGGTCGCGGAAGCAGGGGCCTCCAGCGGCCACCGTATCCTGGTGGTCGACGACGAACCCGACGTCGCCGAACTGATCGCCGAGATCTTGGAGGATGAGGGGCACGATATCGAAATCGCCGATGGCGGGCTTGCGGCGCTGGTCGCGCTGGAGCGGGACGGCTACGACCTCGTCATCTCCGATTTACGGATGCCGGATCTCGATGGCCGCGCCCTTTGGGAACAGGCGGAGGCGCGCTGGCCGGGCGTGCATCGCCTTTTCCTGTTCCTGACCGGCGACACGCTGAGCCCCCTGTCGCACGAATTCCTGGTCGAAGGCGAACGGCCCTATCTGGAGAAGCCGATCACGCCGGCCGATCTGCGCAGCGCCGTGGCGGAAGCGCTGGCGGGGCTGGCGGCGGAGTCGTAACCGGGCGCCGGCGCGCCACGGCTTCGCAAGGCGCCTCGTCGCCTGTATTGTGATCGTCCCAACCCGTAACGACGATTTTTCCCGGACCTCATGAACAAGCCGTCCACCTGGCTCGCCCTCATCGCCGCCGCCGTCTATGTCGGCGCCTACTGGTATGCCAACAAGGATTTCGATGCGATCTACGCCGCCTGCGTCAAGGCGGAGCCGGGACAGGAGACGGTCTGCGCCTGTCAGCGGGAGAAAATGTCGGACGAGGTCAGCCTGTACCGGGCGATCACCGGCTACAACACGGAGATGGCGCGGCTGCAGACCTACGCCACCGCCGCCTGCCCGCGCAAATAGGGGCCATTTCCGGACGCTTACGCCTCGTGTTCCGGTAGGTTTTCGATGAAGCCGCCGGGGCGGGCGCGGATCATGTCGTGCAGCTCCCGTTGCAAGGCCGCTTTGCCGGGGTCGCCGAACCGGTTGACCATCTCCATCGGGTCCTCCGACAGATCGTATAGCTCGCCATCGCCGGAAATCTCGTCGATGGTCAGCTTCGCCGTCCGCGTTCGGACCGTCCGCAATTCCAGCGGAATGCCTGCCCGGGTCGGCTGCATGTTCCATTCGTTGAGCGCGAAATCCCGGGTCTCCGCGCCGCCGCATAACAGTGGTTTCAGCGATTTCCCCTGCATCTCGTCGGGCCCCGCAACGTCGGCATAATCGTAAAGCGTCGGCGCGAGATCCAAGGTCGAGACTGGCTCCGTGACCGTCGCTCCCGCGGCGATACCGGGCCCTGCCGCGATCAGTCCGACCCGCAGCAGGGATTCGTAATGCGTCGGCCCTTTCAGATAGAGACCGTGATCGCCGAGCAATTCACCATGATCGGAGGTGAAGATGACGAGTGTGTTCTCTTCCTGCCCGGCCCTGCGCAGCGCGTCGAAAATGCGGCCGACACCCTCGTCGATGAAGGAGATCATGCCGTAATAGTTGGCGGTCATTTCCGCCAGCTGCCGGTCGGTTTGCGGTTCGATGCGCGAATATTCCCGCCGCAGCACGCGCTGCCATTCGCGCTTGCCCTGCGGCTCCTTCTCGAGCGCCGCCCGGTGCCACCAGGGGCGTTTGTCCAGATCGCGCGCATGGGTGGGGGAGATATCCACCGCGTCCGGATCGTACATCCGGCTCCAGGGTTCCGGACAGTCGAAGGAGTGGTGTGGGTCGGGATAGGACACCCAGAGACAGAACGGCTTGTCGTCTGATTGCTGACGGATGAAATCGCGGGCCTCGTCCGTGACCCAGGTGGTGGAGTGCCACGCCGCCGGTAGGGCGGAGTTCCAGGTCTGGGATGCGCTTGGCATTGCGCCCAGATTTTGCGGCCACAGGGCCCAGGCTTCGCCGGGGTCGCCATGGCTCCAGAACCAGCGTTCGAAATGCTGGCCGCGCGGCGGTTCCTCGCAGGGCAAATATTTGTGCCAATGTCCCAGGATCATCAGGCGCACATGGTCGAAGCCCAGATAAGGGCCGTTCCAGTCGGTCGGAAAATCGGCTGACTGTTCGCGTGATTCCGGCGCGCCGTGCGGGGTGTAGCCGGGATGAACGCCGAAATGGCCCTTACCGATGAAACCGCTTTGGTAGCCCGCTTCGCTCAGAATCTGCGCCCAGCCGACATCGCCGAAACTGGGATCGAGGCTGACATGGTTGTCATAGACCCCGTGGGTCAGGGGCAACAGCCCGGTCAGGATCGACGCGCGCGAGGGCTGGCAGATGACGTTCGGTGTGATTGCTGCAGAGAAATGCGTACCCCGTTTCGCCAGCCGATCGATAAACGGCGTGCGCACCTTCCGCGTGCCCAGAAATCCGTAGCAATCCGGCCGATGCTGATCGGAAGTGATGAGCAGGATGTTTGGGCGCTTCGCCATCGTCATTTTCCTTCGAAAGGGCTTCCGTGGGTATCGGCTCCGCTACGCCGCCAATGCCTTCAGCTTCGGCATCACCTCCTGCGGGATGCGCTCGATATATTGCGGATGGGACCAGTTCGGCATCGGCGTGGGCATCGGGTGCGGGATCACCATGTCGATCTTGTGGCCATAGCCCAGCACCCGGTGCAACTGCTCGGCGATCATGTCCGGCGTGCCGAACAGCGAGAAGGAATCGGCGATCTCGTCCGACAGGAAGGACACGACCTTGCCGGCCGCTTCCAGGTCGGCGGCGTGATGGAAGTCCGGCCAGACCTGTTTCTTGAGCGCGTGGATGTCGGGCCCGTCCCAGGCGAAGCCCGGCGGGTCGAACAGGGCGGGCGAATATTCGTAGAAGCCGGCCGCCATCGACCGGCTGATCAGCGCCGCGCGCTCCAGATCCTCGGTCAGGATGGTGTGCAGGATGACCGCGATGCCGATCTCGGCCGGGTCCCGCCCGACCTCCCGGGCGCCGCGATGCACGGCGTCGATCGCGGTGCGCAGATTGGCCTCGTGCCGGCCGACCCGGATGAACACCCCGTCGGCGACCCGCCCCGCCATCTGCAGGGTGCGGGGTCCGCCGGCTGCGATCCACACGGGCACCTTTTCCGCATGGCGCAGAACGGCCGGCCGCGCCGCGTTCACCTCGATCGACTCGCCGGCCAGCAGCCGCCGCGTCAGGGTCGTGGCTTCCTCCAGCTCCGCCACCCGGGTCGGCCGTTTGCCCATCAGCCGGACCGCCGTGTCGCCCACGCCGTAGCCGAGGATGGCGCGGCCCGGCGCCAGCCGCTCGATCGTGGCGATGGAAGACGCCATCACCGCCGGGTTGCGCATCATCGGCGTCTCGATCAGGGGGCCGAGCTTGATGCGCGAGGTTTCGACCGCGGCGAAGGCGAGGTTCACGTAAGGGTCCTGCAGCAGCAGCGGCGAAGACGGGATGAAGGCGTAATCCCAGCCGAGCGCTTCGGCCCGCTTGGCGTCCGCCGCGAAGTTTTGCGGCGAGGAATAGTCGAACCGGTTCAGTCCAAGGGCGGGCAGGGTCATGGGCGCGGGCCTGTAAGTGGTGTTCCGAGGCGGTCAGTCTTAACGCGATTGGGCGGTGCGGGCCAGGGGTGCGGTCACCGCTGGTCAGGCGCGCCGCCGCGCCGATATACTCTCTCGCAACGACCGCATCAGCAGGGAGCGCGTTATGGGCGTCATCGGCATCGAAGAGATCTTTCTCAAGACCAAGAACATGGAAAAGGCGCTGGAGTTCTACAACGGTATCCTCGGCATTCCGATCGACAAGCGGGACGACGAGAAGACCTATCTGCAGATGGACCGGGGTCATTTGGTGCTGCAGATCGAAAACCATACCGGGCTGCATCAGGGCGGCGGCCCGCTGCATTTCGCGATGACGGTGACGGAGGAGACCTTCGACGAAATCCTCGCCAAGTTCGAAGGCAGCCGTCATTTCACGCGCGGCCCCTATGGCGAGCGCGGCGAGCGGCGGGCGCTTTTCATGATGGATCCGGACGGCAACGAAACCGAAGTCAACACGCGCTATCTCTACGGCGTGCCGAAGCGCGATTAGCCCATGTCGCGGGAATATCCCGACCGGCCCTTCGTCGGGGTCGGCGTCGTGGTGTGGCGTGGCGAGGAGGTGCTGCTGATCCAGCGCGGCAAGCCGCCGCGGGTCGGCGCCTGGAGTCTGCCCGGCGGCGCGCAGGAGCTGGGCGAGACGGTGCGCGAGACGGCGGCGCGCGAGGTGCGCGAGGAGACCGGCATCGAAATCGACGTGACCCATTTGATCGATGTGGTCGACAGCATCACCCCGGACGAGGACGGCAGGGTGCGGATGCAGTACACGCTGGTCGATTTCGCCGCCGAATGGCGGTCGGGCGAGCCGGTCGCGGGCTCCGACGCCATGGGGGCGGAGTGGGTTCATCCGGACGATCTGGGCCCGCGCAACATGTGGAAGGAAACCTTGCGCATCATCGAAATGTCCGCTGCGCGCCGGCGGGAGACGGCATGACTTTGGTCATCTTCGATTGCGACGGGGTGCTGGTCGACAGCGAGGTGCTGTTCAACCGCATCGCCGCCGAGGAGTTCACGCGCTGCGGTGTGCCCATGGATACGGAGACCGCGATCGCCCGCTATACGGGGATCAGCGCACCCAGCATGATCGCCTCGGTCGAGGCGGAAACCGGGAAGACCATCCCCGAGGATTTCGCGCAGCGCTGCCGGGCGCGGGCGAACGAGGTATTCGACAGCGAGCTGGAGGCGATTGCCGGGATCGACGCGGTCCTGTCGGCTCATGCGCCGCACCGCTGCGTCGCCTCGTCGAGTTCGCCGGCCCGCATCCGCCGCTCGTTGAAATCGACCGACCTGTACCGCCATTTCGCCGACGAGCGGATCTTCAGCGCGGCGATGGTGGAAAACGGCAAGCCCGCGCCCGATTTGTTCCTGCACGCCGCCGCGACGATCGGTGCCGCGCCAGCGGATTGCATCGTGGTCGAGGACAGCCAGCCGGGCGTTCAGGCCGCCGTCGCCGCGGGCATGACGGTGCTGGGCTTTATCGGCGCCAGCCACATCCGCTACGGCCACGCCGACCGGCTGCGCGACACAGGGGCGGACTATATTTTCGACGACATGACAGCGATGCCGGGATTA
>JAPPPC010000067.1 GCA_028817685.1 Rhodospirillaceae bacterium | reverse complement strand
CACCATGGCCAAGCCAATCGACATCGCAGGCGAAGTTTCGCAAATGAAGTTCCTGGACGGCCGCAACCGCTTTTCCGACACAACCGGTGTGTTCGCACGACTGGGCGAATATCGCGGCGACAGCATGATTTCCGCCGGCGGTTTTTCCGGAACCAGCCAGTGGGAACGCCACCCCAACGGCGACGAAATCGTACAGATCATCAAGGGAGCGACCAAGGTCACCCTGCTGACCGAAGACGGGCCGGAAGAGCATCAGCTGGAGGCCGGCATGTTCATCGTCGTGCCGCAGAATACCTGGCATCAGTTCAACGCGCCCGACGGTGTCACTCTGATGACCACGACGCCGCAACCGACCGAGCATATCGAGGACGAGTTCCCGCCGGACATGAACTAGCCCCTCACTGGACAAGCCCGGCGCGGCGCGGGATAACCGGACCGAAGCTACCAGGAGGAACATCCCATGCGTTGCGAAGTCGTCGCCATCGGCACCGAACTGCTGCTCGGCCAGATCGTGGATACCAACTCGTCCTGGATCGGCGAACAGTTGGCGCTGGTCGGCATCGACTCACTGTTCCAGGTCAAGGTCGGCGACAATTTCGACCGTATGGAACTCACCATCCGGCACGCGTTGGACCGCAGCGACGCGGTCATCTGCTGCGGCGGGCTGGGTCCGACGCAGGACGACATCACCCGCGAGGTCATCGCTTCGATCATGGGCGTGAAGCTGAACCGGGACGAAGCGATCGTCGAGAAGATCCGCATGGGCTTCGAATCGCGCGGCCGGGTTATGGCCGAAAACAACAAGCGTCAGGCGGACATCCCCGAAGGCGCCGCGCCTATTGCGCAAATGCCCGGCACCGCCCCGGGCCTGGTCTGCCCCATCGGCGACAAGGTGATCTACGCCGTGCCCGGCGTCCCGCACGAAATGCGCACCATGATGGAAGGCACCATCCTGCCCGACCTGCAGGGACGCTCTGGCCAGACAGCGGTGATCCGCAGCCGTGTGCTGCGCACCTGGGGCAACAGCGAGTCCGGTCTCGCCGAACGGCTCGGCGACCGTATCGAGGAGCTGGACCGGCTCGGCAACCCCACCCTCGCCTTCCAAGCGAGCGGCATCGAAGGCATCAAGGTTCGTATCACGGCGAAGTCGCCGGACGAGAATTCGGCGGAGTCCATTCTGTCGGCGGAAGAAGGGCTGATTCGCAGCATGCTGGGCGACGTGATCTTCGGCATCGATGAGGAGTCGATGGAGACCGTCGTGCTCAACATGCTGGGGGAGCGGGGCATGAGCCTGGCGATCGCCGAAGGACTGACCGGCGGCGTCATGGCGTCACGCCTGTCGGAGATCGACCAGCGCATGGCGATCTTCCGCGGCGGCACAGTGGGCACCGAGATCGAAAACCATGATCTCGGCGGCGAGGCCGCCGCGTCGGCCGCGGCCACGCAAGCCCGTCAGAGTTTCGGCACCGATGTCGGCATCGCCGTCGCTACCGCGCGCCCGCAGGACGAGCAGCCCCGTGCGACCGTTTATGTTTGCCTCGACATCAACGGGGAAGCCTACACCCAGACGGTCTCCCTGCCCGGCGACCGCAACCGGTTCCGCAACTACGCGGTCATCAACGCGCTCAATTTCCTGCGCCGCACCCTGATGCACGGCCGGTCGGACACCTTGCCTCCGTTCCGCTAGGCGCTTAGCCTCAGGACGACTTCCACCATCGCGAGGCAGCGACCATGGCCGTGGCCGTCCAGGAAAAGACCCTGCAGATCACCAAGATAAAGGAGCATATCGGCGCCATCGCCACCGGTGTCGACCTGACCCAACCCATCGACGAGGCGACGCGCCAGCAGCTTTACGACGCGGCGGTCGACCATGTCGCGCTGGTTATCCGCGGGCAGCAATTCACCGCCAAACAATACGAACAGGCGGCCAGCCTGTTCGGCGAATTGATGGAAGACCAGAACCGCATGTATCTGGCTGACGGTGTCCCGCTGGTGAGCGTGCTGTCCAACCGTAACAAGGACACCAAGGGCAAGCCGGCCAAGATGGCAAACAACGCCACCTGGCATACTGACCACACCAACCAGGAACGCCCGCCGAAGTTCACCTGCCTCTACCCCGTCGCCCTGCCGGACAGTGGCGGCGGCACCTCGGTCTGCAACATGCGCGCGGCCTACGAGGCCCTACCCGCGGAGATGCGTGCCCGACTGGCACCGATGAAGACCGAAAACACGCTGATCAGCAGCGCGAGGATGGCGGCCGCCAATCCGGATATCGTCAAGGCGCAGAAGGCCAAGAACGCCGCCGGCGAAAAGCCCATGATCCAGCCCTTGATCCGCACGCACCCCGATCGTGGCAGCAAGGCGATCTGGTTCCACCAAAGCAAGACGGAACGGGTCATCGGCATGGAACCGCAGGAGACCCAGGACTTCCTGACTGAATTGCTGGAGACCGCGATCAAGCCGGAATTCGCCTACACGCACGACTATCAGCTTGGCGACATGCTGGTGATCGACAACCGCTCGGCGATGCATAAGGCCGGCTTCGATTTCGACATGAGCCAGCACCGCATGATCTACCGCGCCCTAGTTCGGGGCGAACGCCCGGAATAGAGCAAGCGTCCGCTACCCCAGCGACAGCAGCACCATCCCCAAGACGATCAGGATCGCCCAGCCCATGCGCTGGCGCAGTTGGCCTTCGCCGAGCAATAACGAACCCATCGCCACGGTGATCAGGACGCTGACCTCGCGTGCCGGTGCCACATAGACGACCGGGGTGAAGGCGAGCGCGGTCAGCACCAGGATGTAGGCGAGCGGGTTGAAGACCGCGATGCCGAGGATAGCCGCCTTGTGCTCCCGCCATTGCCGCCGGACAGCCTCCCGCCGGCGCAGCGCGTATGGCGCGAGCAGCGCGGCCCGTGTCAGGCTAGAGGTGTAGTCCAGCAATAGCGGCGGCACGACGAGAATGCTGACCGTATAGGCGTCCCAGGCGGTATAGCTGCCAATCAGCAGGCCAGCACCGAGCCCGAAGGCCAGCGACGTTTTCATATGCCCTGCGGTCTTCCGGAAACCGCCCGTCAGGAAGACCACGCCCACCACGACGGCCAACCCGCCGACGACGATCGGCATCGTCAGATGCTCGCCCAGGATGACAACGGCAAAAATCGTCGACAGGAACGGACCGGTCGCCCGCGCCGTCGGATAAACCAGCGACAGGTCGCCCTTTCGATAGCCTTGCTGGAGGAGCAGAAAATAGGCCATGTGCAGCAAGGCGCTGACGATACAAAAGACAATCTCCTTCGATCCCAGAACAGGCTGTTCGATGACGTAGACGGCAATTGCCACCGGCAGATAGAGGAGGACGGAGATGGCGGAGAACAGCCAGACGAGCTCCGGCCCGCCATCGATCTTCTTCACCAACAAGTTCCAGGTGGCGTGGCAGAGCGCGGCGGAGAGGACGAGAGCGAGAGCGAAATAGGTCATTTGAGACACCTTCAGACAGGCCAAAACGTGTGCGTCAGCCGCACCCGTCTATCCCCTACGCCCGGATGTTTCTCCTTACTTGGCGCCGTCATCGCGCCGCGCGGGTCGATCCGTTAGGAAAAGGACAAAAAGCGTAGCGGGAACGACGGTTGAGGCCTTTGACGCGGCGGGCGGCCCGCGCAGCGTGACCCAAAGGGCGGGCCATATTGATCGACAGTCAGCGTCAGCGCGTTTGCCCGATGTCCCCGCATCGCGCTGCACGCGCTTCCTAACCTGTCGATCAATATGGCCCGTGACGACACCAAGTAAGGAAAAACATCCGGGCCAGTGTTTTATCCCTTAAGGTGTCTGCCGCAGCGGCGGCGTTCCGTGGCGCTCGGTCCTGACCCGAAGCGGAACCCTAGCCACACATAGATCGGTACCGGCACCCTACGCCAGGCGAAACGGAATGCAAGCGCCATGACTCGAAAACTGTTCTGGGAAAACCCTTACCGCACAAGTGCGACGACCCTGGTCAGCGCGATCGATGGCAACACGGTATCGGTTGCGGAGACGGTCTTCTATGCGGAGTCCGGCGGCCAGGAGAGCGACCATGGCACGATCGGCGGTCACTCGGTTCTGGCAGCGCAAAAGGACGGGACGGAAATCCGATATACGCTGACACCAGGGCACAACCTGACAGTCGGACAGCCGGTCGAAATCGAAATCGACTGGTATCGGCGCTACCGGCTGATGCGCCTGCATTTCGCTGCGGAAATCGTCCTTGAGTTGGTCTATCGCGACTTTGGGCCGGTCGAGAAGACGGGTGCCCATATCGCCGAAGACAAAGCGCGCATCGATTTCTCTTGGGACGGCAGCATCGGCCCGATCCTGCCTCAGTTGCAGGCATCTGCGCAGGCTATCCTCGATGCGGACCTGCCGATCGTCAGCGCCTACTCGAACGAGGAGAAGGAACGGCGCTATTGGCAAATTGACGGATTTGCGCAGGTTCCCTGCGGCGGGACCCATCTGAAGCGCACGGGTGAGGTCGGAACGGTAGAGCTGAGACGCCGTAATCCTGGGAAAGGCCGCGAGCGGATCGAAATCTTCGTCTCTTAACCGTCCGCCGGATTCTTGCCCTGCCCCTACAGAATTCCCGACCAAATCGTGTAGTATGGATTGGGTTGGGGCAACCTGGGCCAATGGCGGTTGGGGTGGACTATGAAGATCGCGTTTCGATTGCCTCTCACGATTGTCGGCTGCGCCCTTGCGGTCGGCATTGCCGTCGGCGTGTTCAGCTACAACAACGCCGCCAAAGAGCTACAGCAGTCCGCCGGCGTCGCGCTGACCGCGCTACGCGAATCGAGATCATCATCCCTGCAGAGCTATCTGAATTCGATAGAACAGAATCTCGACGTCGTCAGCTCCAGCCGCGAGGTTCGCGAGGCGCTGGATGGCTTCTCGCAGGCCTATGACCAGGTCGGTATTGACGAGCTGCGCAAGACCTATATCGGTCGGAAACACGACGACGAGATTCCCGCTGGCGTCGGCATTTATGCGCGTGCGCATGAAAAGTTCCATCCTTGGTTCGAGCTCATTCGCCAATTCCGCGGCTATTACGA
>JAPPPC010000650.1:2330-5090 GCA_028817685.1 Rhodospirillaceae bacterium | reverse complement strand
CCGCAGTATCGACATACCGACCGCCCCTTTCTTGGAAGCGAACGACGCTGCCGCGTTGGGTCGCGCCGTGGCGGAACTCGGACCACCGGCGGTCCTGAAGACGGCACGGCTCGGCTATGACGGTAAGGGCCAAGTCCTTATCGACGGGGGCGCGAAAATCGAGGACGCCTATAACGCCATGGGCGCGCGGCGTGGCGTGCTGGAAAAATGGATCGACTTCAAGATGGAGATTTCGGTCATCATCGCGCGCCGTGCCGATGGCACAACGGCCACCTTCGATCCGGCGGAGAACCAACACCGGAACCACATACTCGACACCTCGATCGTTCCCGCGCGAATTCCGGCAACGGTCGCGGACGAGGCCAAGAGCATGGCAGCCCGGATTGCCGAAGAACTCGATTTGGTTGGTCTACTGGCAGTCGAAATGTTCGTGACCAAGGATGATGGCCTGCTCGTCAACGAAATCGCCCCGCGCCCGCATAATTCCGGTCACTGGACCCAGGATGGGTGTGCGACATCGCAATTCGAGCAATTCGTCCGCGCCGTTTGCGGCCAGCCTCTGGGCTCGACGGAACGGCGGTTCGATACGGTGATGACCAACCTCATCGGCGAGCGCGTCGAGAGCTGGCCGTCGGTATTGCAGGAGACCGATGCCCACCTGCACCTCTACGGTAAGTCTGAAGCGCGCGACGGGCGCAAGATGGGCCACGTCAATCGGGTTTACCCGCTGGGACACCTGGCGGACGGCAATAGGGTATAGTGGCCCGACACACGATACGAATGGAGGGACGCATGTCAGCCGAGGCGCCGCATTACCGCTACCCGGAAGCGATCGTTGAAACCGACTGGCTGGCGTCCAATCTGGACGATCCCACGCTTCGTATCTTCGATTGCACGACGCATCTGATCTACACCCCCGAAGGGTCGTCAGACCCTTACACCGTCAAAAGCGGCAGAGAAGACTATGAGGCCGGGCACATTCCCGGCGCTGATTTCCTCGATTTGCAGGGCGAGCTATCCGTTCAGGACTCGCCCTTTCGCTTTACCTTGCCGCCGGCAGCTCAGTTCGCAGACGCCATGTCGCGTCACGGGGTCGGCGATGGCGTCCGTGTCATCCTGTACAGCACGGGCAACGCCCAGTGAGCGACGCGAATCTGGTGGATGCTGCGCGCTTTCGGGTTCGACAATGCAGCCGTTTTGAACGGTGGCTGGCAGAAATGGCAGGCCGACGGACATCCCGTGTCGACCTCGCCGGCCCGCTACCCGGCAGCGACGTTCAATCCGCAGCCACGTCCTGACCTGTTCGTTGGCAAAGACGCCGTCCTGGCCGCAATCGACGATTCCCACACCTGCACGATCAACGCCCTGGGCGAAGCCCTTCACAAGGGCGACGACAAGCGCTACGGCCGCCCGGGCCGGGTTCCCGGCAGCGTCAATATTCCGGCGGCTTCCCTTCTCGCCCCTGAGACGAACCGGCTTCTAGAGCCGGCCGCCGCCGCCAAACACTTCGCGGAGGCCGGCAGCGACAAGGCCGAACGGATCATCACCTATTGCGGTGGCGGTATCGCGGCAACCTTGGATGCTTTTCTGCTGCATCAACTGGGTTACGAGCACATCGCCGTCTATGACGACTCGATGAGCGAATGGGCGAAAGACGAGTCGCTGCCGATCGAAACGGGCTAATCGCGGACGAGGCAGTCCGTCATGATCTCGGGCTTGATCTTGAGCCCATGCCCCGGTGTTTCCGGAGCCGTCATCATGCCGTTGACCGGCTTCGGCCAATCCACCCAGAAATCGTCCATGAACTCCATATTCTCCAGGATCAGGCCGTTCGGGATCGATGCCATCACATGGATCATCAGTTCAGGATAAAGGTGCGGTGCGATTTGCAGCCCCCATGTGTCGGCGATGGCCGCGGTCTTCCGGAGGTCAGTCAATCCGCCGCGGATGACGTCGGGCTGCAGGATCGGCAGTTTCGGGTGCTCGAAGAACGGCCGTAAATCGTAGCGCGTGAAATGGCTCTCGCCGCCGACGACGCGCAGGTCGAGCGCGTCGGCGATCCGGAAATAGCCGTGGAAATCGTCCGGCACCACGGGTTCCTCGAGCCAGTAAATTTCCGATTCCTGGAACTTGCGGCCCATCAAGATCGCTTTATCCGCCGTCCAGGCCATGTTGACGTCGACCATGATGTCGATGTCCGGTCCGACCGTGTCGCGCATCTGACGGACATTCGCGACATCTTCGGCATCGGACCAAATATGTCCGACCTGCATCTTGATCGCTTTATAGCCTTCGCTCACGAAGCGCTCGGCTTTCGCGGCCATGCCGTCGCCACCGAGACCGCGCCAGCATCCGGAGCCGTATACCGGCACCTCGCTGCGATAGTGCCCCCAAAGCCGGTGCAGCGGCAGTCCCGCCTTCTGTCCCACGATATCCCATAGCGCGACATCGATTGCCGAGAGGGCCAAGAGTGGCGCACCGCCGCGCCCATCGGCCAACGTAATCGACCAAAGGTCACGCCAAATCGCTTCGACGGCTGACGCATCCTTTCCGAGGATGAGCGGGATCATCATCTCTTCAAGGCACGCTTTGGTCGTCTTGAACCCTTCGCGCAAATAGAGCTGATAGCCCAGCCCGACGATGCCGGACTCGGTTTCAATCTCGACGACCAGGACTTCGCGGTCTTTGTCGTAGCCGGCGGACAAGGCCGGCTGCGCGCGAGATGGCAGCCGCGACACCGCACCTCTGACATGCGTGATA
>JAPPPC010000650.1:0-2320 GCA_028817685.1 Rhodospirillaceae bacterium | reverse complement strand
ATATGGCAGACGCAACAACGAAACTCTGACATCCTTGATAATCATTACCGGCCCCTTGATTCCTGGATATTGCACGCGTTCGCGTCCGACATAGTCAGCATCGGAATTGCGAGACGCAACAATAATTGCCGGCGGGGCGTCGGGATCTAACCGATCATCCCTTTTTGCATCAGAAGGTTCGCCAGGTCTGCGGCGAATTCCGGCCCCTTATGGATGACCTGGGTGTCTTCCGGAATTCTTTCGGGTTTGATCTTTGCTTTATCGTGGCTGGTCAGTAGCACGATGGGAGTCTGCTTGAGCGCTCTCACCGCACGGAGCGACCAGGCGAGTTCCAGGCCGCTGAGTTCGTCAAATTCCAGTGAAGAGACGACCAAATCCGGTTTCAGCGACACCACCAGACTGAACGCTTCAAGCGGTTGGTCGGCGAATGCCAGTTCAAATCCGCACGACACCAACTCCTGCGTGATCAGCTTCCGTTGCACGCCTTTCTGCATGACCAGGAACACGCTGACCGTTTTCAACTCCTGCGTTATCGTCGGTGCCGCGCCAATCGTCGGCAAGGTCGCCAAAATCTCGTCGAGGCGATCCTTCCACGCATTCTGGCCTGATTCCAATATCGCGCGGATACGGTCGACATAGACTTGAACATCGAGCAACTGACCGTTGTTCAACCCCGGCGCCGCTTCGATGAAATCTTCCAGACGGTGCGCAATCAAGGTCACGGAATCGAACCCGTAAGTGCCGGCCGACCCTTTCATGCTGTGGATATCGCGTTGGAATTCCACGAAATCGGCGTTTCGGTCACCTGTATCCCGGTACATTCTGTCGATCAGTAGATCGATCTGATCCAACCGTTCAGCGCTCGAATCGATGAACTCCTGCCGCAGCTGGGCCAATGCCTCTTGGAAGTCGATCTGAGCCATAGCGAAGAGTCGAACGCAGATACAGGGATACACCAAGCTTGGAACCAGGATTGCCTCTGCATTTCAATCGGTTCCGCGCAAACGACGAACACAGCAAAGAATCGTCAAGCCGTGCTGTGTCGATTTTGCGCTGAAATCCCTAACGCTTCTTTAAGCACGCATACGTTGCAGCACGATATAGCCCGCATGGTTGATCGAGGCATCGAACCCGCCTGTGACGAATGTCGATGTTTCATCCTCGGCCAGAATCGCCGGTCCGGAAACGCGCATGCCCGGTTCCAGGGATTCACGCCTGTAGAGCGGAACGGTTTCATAGGCTTCCTGCGCCGCATCGAAGACGCGACGTTCGCCGGACGCTTTCGCAACCGCGGATGATTCAGCTTCTGGCAGCGCGTCGATCGTATCGGCCCCGGTACTGACGGTCATGGCCCAGGTCAGGATTTCGATATCGGCGTCCGGGATGGTTCGGCCGTAGAGCTGCTCGTATTCCCGGTCGTAGGTGTCCTTCAGCGTCTCGCCGTCCGCGGCGGTCAGATCCCGATCGGGCAGCGGGACGACGATCTCGTGCCCCTGTCCCATATAGCGCATGAAGGCGATACGCGTTTCCGTCAGCGCCGCATCGCCCGCGCCCGCCTTGACCACGCCGTGCGCCTCGTCCCGCATCGAATGCAGCATCTCATTCGCCCGTCCCGCATCGAAATCGCGCAAGGTCATATATCGGCTGCGGACGACCTCATAGGCGATCGGCGCTTTGAGGAACCCGACGGCCGACCCCACGCCAGCATTGGTCGGAATGATGACCCGGTCGATGCCGAGTTTCTCCGCCAACCGAGAGGCGTGTAGCGGCGCTGCGCCGCCGAAGGCGATGATCGTATGTTCGCCGATCACCTTGCCGCGTTCGATGGAATGAACCCGCGCGGCATTGGCCATGTTCTCGTCAACCATCTCGATGACACCGTAGCCCGCCAATTCGCCCGAAAGGCCCAACGGCTCTCCGATCGTTTTCTCGAGTGCCGTCGTCGCGGCCGCCGGGTTTAGCGTAACCTTACCGCCGGCGAAGGACGCCGGATCGATGCGGCCGAGGGCGACGTCCCCATCGGTCACCGTCGGCGACTCACCGCCGCGGTCGTAGCAGGCCGGACCGGGCTCCGATCCGGCGCTATGCGGACCGACAGTGATCTGCTTCAGCGCATCGATGGCGGCGATAGAGCCGCCACCGGCACCGATTTCGACCATCTCAATGACCGGTATACGTAAGGGAAGCCCGCTGCCCTTCTGGAACCGGGCCTGCCGGGCGACCTCGAAACTGCGACCGGTTTCCGGCGTGTAGTTCTCGATCAGACAGATCTTCGCCGTTGTCCCGCCCATGTCGAAGGAGATCGCCTGCGCCGCACCGC
>JAPPPC010000293.1 GCA_028817685.1 Rhodospirillaceae bacterium | reverse complement strand
AAGTCGAGCGCGTCCGCGGCCTCAGCAAACCGATCATCGCCGCCGTGCATGGCTTCGCCCGTGAAGGCGCCTGCACCATGGCCTTCACCTGCGACATGGTCATCGCCGCCGACGATGCGTCCTTCGGCTATCCCGGCGTCCCGCACCTCGCCGCCCCGCCCGGCATGCATGTGTGGCACCTGCAGCGGCTGTTGGGCCGCATGCGGGCGACGGAGCTGATCCTGACCGGCGACCCGATCGGCGCCGAGGAGGCCGGGCAGCTCGGCTTCGTGACCAAGGTCGTGCCGCGCGCCGATCTGGAAGCGGAAACCCGGAAGCTCGCCCTGAAACTCGCGAACCTGTCGCCCCTGGCGCTGCGCGTGACCCGCGATTTGATCTATGAGATGGAGAATATGAGCTTCAAGGATGTGCCGCGCCGCGCCCTGGAAGCGACCTCGGCCGCCTTCGCCTCCGAAGACAGTAAGGAGGCCCGCCGCGCCTTCAACGAAAAGCGCCCGCCGGTCTGGAAGGGCCGGTAGCGACACGGATAGGAAATCAAGATGACGACCGACCCCCGTATCCTGATCGAGAAATCGGGCCCGGTGACCACCGTGGTGATCGACCGGCCCGAGGCGCGCAATGCCTGCGCCGTCAACATGGTTCGATCGCTGCACACCGCCTTCATGGCGTTCGAAGCGGACGAGACGGCGAAGGTCGCGGTGCTGACCGGCACGGACATCGCCTTCTGCGCCGGCGCGGATCTGAAAGAGATCGAGGACGGCACGGCGATGGGCTATTGCTGGGCCGGCCCCGACGAAGGTGTCACCCGCCGCTATCTAAGCAAGCCCGTCATCGCGGGTATCTCCGGCCCGGCGCTGGTCGCGGGGCTGGCGCTCGCGATCTGGTGCGACCTGCGGGTCGCGGATCGGGACGCCCGCTTCGGCGTCTCCTGCCGCCGTTTCGGCGGGCCGATGCCGAACGGCGCGACCGTGCGGTTGCCGCGCCTGATCGGGCAAAGCCATGCGCTCGACCTGATGCTGACCGGCCGGATCATCGACGGCGAGGAAGCCTATCGCATGGGGCTGGTGAACCGGCTGGTCGCACCGGGCACGGCTCGAGCGGAAGCCGAAGCCCTGGCCCAGGACCTGGCCGCCATGCCGGACGCGGCCATGCTGTCCGACCGCGGCTCCCTGCTGCGGCAATGGAGCCTGCCGGAAGCGGACGCCATCCGCTACGAGGTCGAATGCGGCAAGGCGGCCTTCGAACAAGGCTTCCAGCAGGGTGCGGGCCGGTTCGTCGCGGGCGAAGGCCGCCATGGCGGCGATCTTCAAGGTTGATCGGCGATTTCCTGTAGATAGGTCTCGAACCGGGCGAAGAGGTCGTCGAAGGAGTCCGGCTGTCCCGCATAGTGCAGCGCGTCCGCGGGCGGCGAGAACCAGGGCTGCGCGCTGTCGAGCCAGAGGTGCCCCATGGGACGCACCCAGGCCGTGTCGTCCAGCGTCCCCGGTTTCACATTGACGATCTTCGGGTTGCGGGCGGGCTCATGGAACAGGCGGACACCGCAATCGGCGCAGAAGCTGATCTTGACGGTGCGGCCGTTGGCGGCGGTCTTGGTCCAGGATGCGAGCGCATCGAGATCGGCGTGCAGACCGTCGCGCGGGACCGGCATCGACATGCCCAACAGGCTGCCCGCATGGGTCTGGCAATCGGTGCAGTGGCAGGCATAAAGGGTCAGTGGGGCGGCGGTGATTTCATAGCGGTGCCGGCCGCATTGGCAGCCCCCGCGCATCGGCAAGGCAAATCCCATCGCCGTCCCCTTCCCTCCGATTTATGCCGCCGCCGACTCTAGCAGAAAATCCCGTAGGGCCCGCGTCGCCGCCGTCGGGTACGGGTCGCGGGTGACGGCCCGGGCCACCACATAGCCGTAATCGTAGCGTGGATCGACGGGGACCAGCTGCCCGGCGGCCAGGTCCTCGGCGATGCCCAGCTCGATCAGCAGCGCGGCTCCGAACCCCTCGCGCGCCAGGCGGTGCGCCACGAGCTGGCTGTCGACGGTGAATTGCGGGGTGACGGCAACCGACTGTGCTGTCAGCCCGCGCTGACCCGGGCGCGGGGTGGCATCGATCTGGGTGCGGACGCGGCCTTCCGAGGCAAGCGCGATCAGCCCCATCCGGTCCAGGCGCCGGGCCAGGCTTTCCGCCGCGCCGCCGGCCCGTTCGGGGGCGCAGACGAGCTGCAGCGGCAGGCAGGTGCACACATCGCCGCCGGCCGCCGGCGCGGCGCTGAAGGCGGCGCGGATGGCCAGATCGTACTGGCTCGCCGACAGGGCCACGACCGTGTCCGCGGCGGCCACCTCGACCCGGACGGCGGGATGGGCGGCCTGAAACCGGTGCAGCAGCGGCGGCAGCCAGGCGATGGCGAGTTCGGCCGACAGGGTGAGCCGCACCAGCCCGTCCGGCTGCGCCGCGGCGCCGGCCGCGATCTCCAGCGCGCTGTCCGCCGCCGCGTCGGCCCGGGCGGCGGCCTCGAACACCTGTGTGCCCACAGCCGTCAGGGCCATCGACCGGGTGGTGCGGGTGATCAGGCTGACGCCGAGCCAGTCCTCCAGGTCCGACAGCGCCTCGCTGACGACCGCCGGCGACAGCGACAGCCGCGCCGCCGCGCCGCGGATCGATCCGGCGCGCACGATCTGCACGAAATAGCTCAGCAGGCGCAGTTCCTGTCCGCTCGCCATTGTCTGGTTTTCCCAAATAGTAAAATCGTTATTTCTATTCTACCGAACTATTGGCTCAAAAAATACAAAACACCCCGTCCTAACCCACACATGGAGACAGAGATGCGCAACACTTTCATACCGATCCTCGCCGCCGCCCTCTTCGTCCTCGCCGCGCCCGTCCAGGCGGACGACCGGGCGGTCGTCGAGGCCTTCTACGCCAAGCTGCTGAGCGATCCCAACGCCGCCGATCTCGACACCAAGGTGCGCGATGTGGTGGTCAAAGATTGGGAATCCATCCCGACCCCGCGCGGTGGCAAGGGCGCCAAGGGTCTCGCCGACACATTACGTTTCTTCGGGTCCCGAATCCCGGACCTGAAATGGCATCCGCAGGAGATCCTGCAGCAGGGCAACCGCTATGTCGTCCGCAGCTACGCCACCGGCACGCCGACCGGCAAATTCTTCGGCGTCGACGCCAAAGCCGGCTTCAAGATCATGACGATCGACATCCACGAGGTGCAGAACGGCCGGATCGTGAAGTCCTACCATGTCGAAGATTGGGCCCGCGCGATCCGCCAGGTCGGCGGCAAGGCCAAGAAAAAGCACTGAACGACCAACCGTATTATCGGTGGGCCTGCCCCACCGCAGCGCTGCCGGCAGGGCTTCCTTGTCGGCGGCGCGACCGTCCTAAGAGGCGTATATCGAGACGATGATGATGCCGTCGACCGTGGCGCGGTCGGAGGCAAGCGGCGCGATCACCCGTTCCAAGGGCACGAAATCCCGATCGGGATTGAGATCGCAAATCCCGCGATGCCAAACCGGGCGGCGTTCGGCGATGGCCATCATGCAATTGGCATAGGATTCCCGGCTCTCGAAATCCTCAACGATTTCGTCCAGGAAGTCGCCGACATTCGTCGAACCGAAGTGATTGCGAACCTTGTCGCCGGTCAACCGCACGCGAAACCGCGGCGGATCGCCCTCGATATCCAGCAAACGGATACTCGGCAACAGATCGGGAATGTCGATCGGATCGATATCCTTGCGGCCCGGCAAGGATTCGCCCTCACATAGGGAAAACCAATAATCGACCAGCCTGGCGATCTTTGGATTACAGTCCGCCGGCACGTCGCTCGAGGATGCAAGAGCGGCGTTAATCGTCTCGGAAAGAAGGTCGGACTTTTTCGCTGAAACGGTCTTCATCGGGTTCAATTCCCCGGCTCTGTTTTTACCGGTTTTGCATTCCCTACCCAGAGGCGATGCCTCAGCCTCGAGACTAACCGAGAACCGTTACCTGCCGATTAATTTGAGGCCTCCCTATCGCGAAATATAAGCAAGATGTAACAACACTACGCCGCCCAACTGGATCGCGCCTCGATGCCCCAGCGACCGTCTTTGTGCGTGACGATGTAAAGCGACTTGTAGCTGCCGATGGCAGATCCGTCCGCGCGGAAACGCGTAAACTGGACGCGGAAATGGACCTTGCCGGGTCCCGCGTCGATCGGCTCGACATAGTCCCACGCCGTGTGCGCCCACTCGCGCGATTGGCCTTCCCGCTCCCAGACCAGCATCCGCAGGTTTTCGGGCCGTTCCATGACCGACACCTTACCGCTGTGAAACCGGACATGCGGAAAATGGAACCAGCGGGTCCGCAGCGCTTCGGCATCCTCGGCGTTGAACGCCTCCATGAAGCCGTCCATAACGGCCATGGCCGCCTCGATTTCGGTTTCCATATTTGTGCTCCCGTTACAGATCCCAGGGCCCGAAACTCAGGAAGTTTTCGGCCCAATGCGCCAGAACCAGCGGCCAGAGTCGGCCAAGCTTCAGATAGACAGTCATGTAGATAACGCCGCCGACAAAGGTATAGATCAAGCGGCCGGGACCGCTGCCCCAATGCATCAGCGCAAATAAGACTGCGGAAATCAGGACGATCTGTATTGTCGAGCGGCCGGCGGCCTGCAGCCAGCGCGCCGCGAACTTGCGGAAGACCAGCTCTTCGGTCAGTGCGACCGCGCACAGCCCGACCGAGAGATCGAGCCAATACAATGTCTGATCGGGGATCGCCGGAAACCCGAACAATCCGCTGACCCCCGTGAACGCGACGAAAGGTTTTTCCAGAAAATGGTAGGAAAGCCGGCCGAGGATCGGGACGAAAACGATGCATTGCACCGCCAACCATAGATCCGACACAGGTTCCTTCGCCACCCCTGCTAACGATCTCGAAAGCGGCCAAAACAGGCAGATCGCAAGCACAAGTGCCCGTGTCCCGTAATCGACTAAATAGACTCCATATCCGCCATCGACGGCGATGAATGCGAGGTCGTTCAGGAAAAAGGGCAGCGCCAGGACGCAGAACGCCAACCCGTATTGACGGGCAGGCACAGCGGCATCGGCGCTCCCGGTCAAGGCC
>JAPPPC010000357.1:4044-5120 GCA_028817685.1 Rhodospirillaceae bacterium | reverse complement strand
GCCCGGAGATGCTGGGCTATTTCAATCGGGTCTTCGATGGGAGCGAACTGACGCTGCTCGGCTACTCCCGCCAGCTCATTCAGGGCAACTGGAAGCTGATGATGGAGAACCTCAAAGACCCCTATCATGCCAGCCTGCTGCACATATTCCTGATCACCTTCGGGCTGTTCCGCGCCGACAACCAATCCTCGGTGGCGATGGACGATACCGGCCGCCACGCCTGCCTGATCTCGAAGCGGGGCGAGCAGAAGCACACGGACAAGACCCGCGACATGAAGCGGCTGTGGGAGGATTTCAATCTGCAGGATCCGCGCATTCTCGATCCGGTGCCGGAGTTCCCCGGCGACGCCACCGTGGTCATGCAGACTCTGTGGCCGAGTCTGATCATCCAGCAGCAATCCAATACACTGGCGATGCGCCAGATCGTGCCGCGCGGTCCGGGGGGCCATGAGTTGCGCTGGACCTATTTCGGCTATGCCGACGACGATGAGGAGATGACGCGCCGCCGGCTGCGCCAGGCCAACCTGATGGGCCCGGCGGGTTTGGTCTCGGTCGACGACAGCGAGGTGCTCAAGGTTTCACAGGATGGCATCGAGCCCTTCGAAGAAGCCGCGGCCGTGGCCGAAATGGGCGGCCGCGAAACGGAAAGCCAGGACCATATGGTGACGGAAGTCGGCGTCCGCGGTTTCTACAAATACTACCGCCAGGTCATGGGGCTTTAGCGGCGTGGCTTCGATCGAACTGCGTCTGGAGATCGAAGATCTCTACACCGCCTACGCCGCCACGCTTGACGATGACAATCTCGATGCCTGGCCGGACCTTTTCACCGAGGACTGCCTCTACCAGGTCATCCCGCGCGACAATTTCGACCGTGACCTGCCGCTGGCGCTGATCCGCTGCGAGAGCCGCGCCATGCTGCGCGACCGGGTCACCGCGGTGCGGGAGACGACGATGTTCGAGCCGCGCTATGTCCGCCATCTGATTTCCAATATCCGCGTATCACCGGAAGCCGACGGGGTTATCGAGGCGCAGGCGAATTACGCGGTGTTCGAGACGATGACAGATGCGTATACGCG
>JAPPPC010000357.1:0-4034 GCA_028817685.1 Rhodospirillaceae bacterium | reverse complement strand
CGCGTGTTCAATGTCGGCCGCTATCTCGACAAGCTGGTTCGCGAAGCCGGCCGGCTGCTGTTTTCCGAAAAACGGTGTGTCTACGACTCGGTGCTGGTCCCCAATTCGATCATCTACCCGATCTGACCGGCAGCCGATTTCCGATTAGGAGTAGAGGATTTGGGCAAGGTACGGAATATTCTGTTCATCATGGCGGATCAGCTTCGCGCGGACTATCTGTCCTGCGCCGGGCACCCCAGCCTCGAAACGCCGCATATCGATGCGCTGGCCGCCAAGGGGGTGCAATTCTCGCGTGCCTACACGCAGTCCCCGATCTGCGGTCCCTCACGCATGTCGTTCTATACCGGGCGTTACATGTTCTCGCACGGCTCGACCTGGAACAACATTCCCCTGAAAGTCGGCGAACTGACCCTGGGCGACTATTTGCGGCCGCTCGGACTGCGAACGGTGCTGGTCGGCAAGACGCATTTCGCCGCCGACGTGGCGGAAATGACGCGACTGGGTCTCGATCCGAAGTCGCCGGACGGTGTCCTGATGAGCCAGTGTGGGTTCGAGCCTTTCGAACGGGACGACGGGTTGCACACCCATGTTAGCTACGATCCCAACCTCGCCTACAATGTCTGGCTGCGGGAGCATGGCTACGAGGCCGACAATCCGTGGCACGATTTCGCCAACGCGGCGGAAGGGCCGGACGGCGAGATCCTGTCCGGCTGGAACATGCGCAATGTCAAATATCCGGCGCGGGTGAAGGAGGAGCATTCGGAAACCGCCTACATGACCGGCCGCGCCATTGAATTCATGGAGCAGGCGGGCGACGAACCCTGGTGCGCCCATCTCAGCTACATCAAGCCGCATTGGCCCTATATGGCGCCCGCGCCCTATCACGATATGTACGGGCCGAACCAGATCTTGCCGGCGAACCGGGCGGCCGGCGAACGCGAGAATGTGCATCCCGTGGTCGACGCCTTCATGCAGCATGAGGAGAGCGAGAATTTCCAGCGCGAGGAAGTCCGTCAGACGGTGATTCCCGCCTATATGGGGCTGATCAAGCAAATCGACGATCATCTCGGCCGGCTGTTCGCGGCGATGGAAGAAATGGGCCGCATGGACGATACGTTGATCTTCTTCACCAGCGATCATGGCGACTATCTCGGTGACCACTGGCTGGGCGAAAAGGAACTGTTCCATGAGGAATCGGTGCGCATTCCGATGATCGTCTACGATCCGGATTCCGCCGCCGACGAAACGCGGGGGACAGTCGACTCGCGATTGGTCGAGGCGGTCGATCTCGTGCCCACCTTCGTCGAGGCCGTCGGCGGCGACGCGCAGCCGCACCGCATGGAGGGCCGGTCTTTGCTCCCGGTTCTGCGCGGCGGGCCGGTCGACGGTTGGCGCGATGCGGCGATCAGCGAGGGCGACTACGCGGTGCGGCACGCCCGGCTGACCTTGGGGCTGGAACCGCACGAGACGCGCTCCTATATGGTGCGGACCGCGGATTGGAAATACATCCACTATGAAAATTTCCGGCCGCAGCTTTTCGATTTGAACGAAGACCCGGAGGAGCTGGTCGATCTCGGCGAGAGCCCGGACCATGCAGCGGTGCGGGCGGACATGCATGAACGGCTGTTCGCGTGGATGCGGAAGCGGCGGTTGCGCACCACACTAAGCGACGAACAAGTTGCCGAGCGCACGGCGTCCGGCAAGAAACGCGGCTACTTCATCGGGGTCTGGTAGCGCGTCAGTCGCCGGACGCTGCGATATCGCGAACCGGCTGGTCGCGTTCTTCTTCCCGGGCCCGGAAACGATCCTGTGCATCGCCCATATAGTCGCGCGTAATCGGCACGGCATCCCGTTTGTGCGCTAACTGCATGTGAAACACCATCTGCTCGCCGCTGCGGAACATCATCTCCGTACCGTAGAGATAGAACTCCCACATGCGGCAGAACTTCGCGTCGTACATGGCTTCGATCGCCTCGCGGTTCGCCTGGAACCGCTTGTTCCATTCACGCAGCGTTTCCGCGTAGTGCAGGCGCAGGATCTCCACATCGTTGACCCAGAGGCCGGAGCGCTCGACGACCTCGAACACTTCCGACAGCGCAGGTGAATAGCCGCCGGGGAAAATGTATTTGCGCAGCCAGGCGTTGGCGAAGCTCGGCGGGCCGATATGGCCGATCGAGTGTAGAAGGGCGACACCGTCCTCGTGCAGCAGGCCCTTCACCTGATCGAAGAACTCCGCATAGTGGCGCACGCCGACATGCTCGAACATGCCGACGGAGACGATACTGTCGAACTTCTCATCCACGTCGCGATAGTCGCGCAGCTCGAACCGGACCCGGTCGGACAGGCCCATTTCGAGGGCCCGTTGGTTCGCCAGTTCCCACTGTTCCGTCGACAAGGTGACGCCCAGTACCTCGATATCCTCGAGCGTGGCGAGATACAGCGCCATGCCGCCCCAGCCGCAGCCGATATCGAGGACCTTGTCGCCGGCTTTCAGGTTCATTTTCGAGGCGATCAGCCGCTGCTTGTTGCGCTGCGCCGCCTCGAGCGTGTCGTCCGGGCTCTCGAAGAAGGCGCAGGAATACTGCATGTCCCGGTCGAGGAAGAGTTTGTAGAACGCGTTTCCCAGATCGTAATGATGCGCGACATTCTTCTGCGCCCGACCGATCTTGTTGTTCTGCTGGAAGCGCCGCAACCTATGCGATACTGCCCGGATGAGGCGTTGAACCGGGTAGGCCTCCAGATAATCGCAGTTTACGGAATAGAGGTGGAGCAGGTCGTAGAGGCCGCCATCTTCGATGGTCAGGCGCGCGTCCATATACGCCTCACCCGCGGTCAGCTCCGGTTTGAAAAAGAGGCTGTATTTCAGCGAAGGGTCATGAAAACGAAGCGTGACGCTGGGGCCCGGCTCTCCCTCGAACCTGTAGGTTTTGCCGTCAGCGTCAATTACTTTCAGCGCGCCGACGCGCACGAAAGCCTTGAACAAACTCGACAACGGAAACATCGCCCTGTCCTCGTTCTGGTTCTCCAATCATTTTTATTTGGCGCGGCGCGTTCCCCCACCGCGCGGCTAGAATGAAAGAATAGGTCCATTTTGGCGCGAAATGCAATTCATGGGCGATTGCCCGCCGGGTGCCGAGATCGATAGCGGCACGCCAAATTGTCGTGGCCGGGCCGCGGCTTTATGCTGGATGAGTTTCGAAAACGCGTTAGGGAGACGGGGATGGCGCCGGCCAAGACCATGTTCGCAAAGTTATGGGATGCTCATGTCGTGCTGGAGCGCGACGATGGTCAGACCTTGCTCTATATCGACCGCCATCTGTGTCATGACGGGTCGCGCCAGGGTTTCAGCAAGCTGAAGGACCAGGGCCGCAAGGTCCGGCGGCCGGACCTGACCTTTGCCTCGCCGGACCATTACCGCCCAACCGATGTGAAATCCGTGGCGGAAATCCAGGACGACAAGATGCGCGCGATCCTGGAAGAGCTTTCGGCGAATGCGGAGCGCTTTGGTATCCATCATTTTGGCCTCGACAGCGGCATGGATGGGATCGCGCATGTGGTCGGGCCCGAGCTCGGCATTACCTTGCCGGGCATCTCGCTGGTCTGCGGCGACAGCCATACCGCGACCCACGGGGCGCTCGGTGCCTTCGCCTTCGGGATCGGCGCGTCGGAAGTGGCGCATGTCTTCGCGACCCAGACCCTTTGGCAAAAGAAGCCGAAGGCGATGCGGGTGACCGTCGACGGCAAGCTCGGCTTCGGCGTGTCCGGCAAGGATGTGATCCTCGCCATCATCGGGCAGATCAGCGCCGCCGGCGCGACGGGCCACGCGGTCGAGTATGCCGGCTCGGCGATCCGCGGTCTCGACATGGAAGGCCGCATGACCGTCTGCAACATGACGATCGAGGCCGGCGGCCGCGCTGGAATGATTGCCCCGGACGAAACCACGTTCGACTATTGCAACGGCCGCATGTTCGCGCCCAAGGGCGAGAAGTGGGACAAGGCGCTGGCCTACTGGCAGACCCTGCCCAGCGATGACG
>JAPPPC010000892.1 GCA_028817685.1 Rhodospirillaceae bacterium | reverse complement strand
CAGCATTTCGGCCTTGTCCGGGTCGGCGCGGTATTGGGTCAGACGGAACAAATCGTCGTAGAACTGGTCCGACGTGTAGACGCCGAAATCAGCATTGTCGATTTCGTCCTGATTGAGATCCAGCACCGTCGTCAG
Source organism: Rhodospirillaceae bacterium (assembly GCA_028817685.1). Taxonomy (GTDB): domain Bacteria; phylum Pseudomonadota; class Alphaproteobacteria; order UBA8366. The sequence continues at coordinate 4,993 of JAPPPC010000892.1, read as the reverse complement.
ATCCTGCAGGCCCTCATGGGCGAAGCGGATGGCGCCTGCCGTATAGCGGCTGTTCCCGCCGGCTTCTTCGAGCGGCGCCGCCTCGATCATAACGACCGACGCGCCATTCTCCTGGGCGGCCAAGGCAGAACAAAATGCGGCATTGCCGGCACCCAGCACGACGACGTCATAGGTTTCCTGTGACATGGAGTTCCTTCCCGAGACGATATTGATTGTGTACAATTGTATACAATCAATATCGCGGCAGAGCTAGTTGGCGTCAAGGCCTAGGGCGGGAAGGCGACAACAATACGGTCTCGGAAGCCGTGGTGCCCTAGATCTGTCCGAGCGTCAGATACGCGATCGCCAGGATCGCGAACCAGGACACGAGGTAGACCGGAGTCCGCAAGTAGGGTAGACCCGCGATATAGACGAACGCGTGACCGACCCGGGCATAGAAGAATATCGCGGCCCACAGATTCACGGCGATCAAAGTGCCGCCGGTAAGCAGTCCTGCGGCAACCACGACCGCGATGAAAGCGGGCATTGTTTCGACCATGTTGAGATGCGCGCGCTGGGCTCGGGCGGCCCATAGGGGTTGTTCAGGCGCTTCTCGTGGAAAGTCACCCGTATAGTTTTTCAGGAAACTGCCGAGGCCCCAGGTGAAGAGGCGGGCTGCGATGTAGGGCGTCCAGAGCAGGGCGGTCAAAGCGCCGCTTAGCGCTAGATAGAAATAGGCTTCGGTCATTGTCTTCTCTCTATTTTTAGCAATGCAATTGTGACAGCTCAGGCGAAGGCGAGAATTGCTTTCATGCTGGGATGGAACCTGCAGAAGTAGGTTTCCATCATTCCGTCGATCACCTGTGTCTCCGTGCTCTTGCCCGCCGCGATCTCGCCCGTGTCCCAGCTCTCATCTGTCGCGGTCGCCGTGTGCGGGACGATGTCGCGGTTGATCCAGCGGATGCGATCGCCAGGCCGGACCGTGAGGGTTTCCGGGGTGAAGACGAAATCGCTGATAACAACGGTGTGGGTAGCCGGTTTGCCGGCCGCTTTAGCGGCGGGGGTGGCGATAGCGGCCGCGCCGGCGGCCGCTATCGTGCGCAGGAAGGTACGTCGGTCCATCGCGTCGCCTACTTCAGGCCCATGACCATCATTTCGGCGTGTTTCTCATGCGCCTTGAAGATTTTAAGATCGGCCTCGAACAGCGCCTTCACTTCCGCGTTCTCGATGTTCGGGATGAAGTCGGTTGCGACCAGCTCGTTGACCGCCTTGTGATAGGCGAGCTCATTCTCCGCGTAGCGCCGGTCGAAGTCAGTGCCGCGCAACTGGCTCATCTCATCGACAAGTTTCTCCGAATTCACGGTGAGCTGCTTGCTGAGGAAATTGTCTTGCGGCTGGACGCCGAGCTTCTGCAGCAGTGCGAGGGCCTGTTCGTTTACCGCATTGTGGTCGCGGATCATCGTCTTGGCGAATTCGTGGATCTTCGGGTTGGTCGAGATCGCCAGCGCGAGATGGGCGTAACGGATGTCGATATTGTCGGCGGTGTAGGCGACGTGCGCGATTTGCAGATCGTTCAGATCCGCCGGATCGTCCGCCGCGCCGGCGGCTCCGTTTATCATCACGGCCATGATGCCGACGGCGATGAATTTCGCGATTTTCATACTGTTCTCCTTTCCAGGTGATAAGTCGTTCGATTTACCGAGCGTCTTACTTAGAAGGGAGGCGGCGGCTTATGAATGATGGATCGTTCGCAATTCTTGATGGATCGTCCTGGATGTTTCGCTGAACGGTTTGGCGCGCTATATCCGTTGAGGGCAACGATCGGACGCACGCCATGGACCCGCTCAGCGATATTCTCAACCTCATGCAGCTCTCCGGCACCCTGTATTTCCGTACGGCGTTCACGGCGCCGTGGGGCGTAGCGGTGCCACAGTTCGAGAACGTGTCGCGGTTCCACTACGTGCATCGCGGCCGTTGCTTCGCGCGGGTCGGCGACAATCCGACACCGGTCAGTCTGGAACAGGGCGACTTGATCATCATCACCGGCGGGGCTGGTCATATCCTGTCCGACCCGGCAGCGGCACAGGCGCAGACGGTCGATCAGGTCGTGCAGGATTCCGGGTTTACCGGTCGCGGTGCGCTGGTCTATGGCGCGGATGGTACGGGGCACGAGACGCAGCTCATTTGCGGCCATTTCGCCTTCGATCCGGGCGCGCGCCACGCGCTGCTCGATGCGCTGCCGCCGCATATCCAAATCAAGGATTACGGCAAGGCGACGCCGGATTGGCTGAGTGACACGCTGAAGATCATCGGGGGTGAGGCGCAGGGGGAGCAGCTTGGCAACGAGATTATCGCGCTGAAACTATCGGAGATCATCTTTACCCAGGCGGTTCGGCTTTATCTGACGACCGAGGGACGGGACCGTCCGGGTCTTGCCGGTTTTGCCGACCCGCAAATCCGCCGGGCGCTGGAGGCGATACACGCTGAACCGTCGGAGGCTTGGACCGTGGAACGGCTGGCACGGGTCGCCGGCCTGTCGCGCACGGCGTTCGCAACGCGGTTTAGCGAAACCCTGGACACCACGCCGCTCGGCTACCTGACCGACTGGCGCATGCAGCGCGCGCGGCGGCTGTTGCTGGACACGGCATTGCCGATCATCGAGATCGCTGAACGCAGCGGCTATCAGTCTGAGGCCGCATTCGGGCGGGTCTTCAAACGCGCTTTCGATCTATCGCCGGCGCGGTACCGGCGGGCTGCCGCCTAGAGGGGCCCTCAAATCTTCCTTGCGACGAGGAACAGCGCCTTGCGGGAGCCCGGCTGCCATTCGTGTTCGATCCTGAAACCGGCCGCTTCGATGTCTCGCGCGAGCGGTTCGGCGCGCAGAAACCGGACCAGCGGCAGCAGGCCTAGAAAGCGTCCGATAGGCAAGACAGGTCGTAACCAAGGCATGGCGTCGCCGATGCAGACGGTCGACGAAACGAACAGGCCGCCCGGTTTCAAGAGCCGATGGGTCTTGGCGACTGCCGCGTCTTTGTCTTCCAGAAGATGCAAGAGTGAGTGGGTCATCACCACGTCAAAGGAAGCATCGTCGGCAGAAAAGCCTTCGACGCTCGCGCGTTCGAACGTGACGTTGTCGATGCTACCTTTTACGGCTTTCTCCCTTGCGATCGCGAGCATTCCCTCAGAGAGGTCGGTGGCGTGGATGTGATTGACGAACGGTGCGTGGATCAGCGCTGTCGTGCCGGTGCCGCAGCCGAATTCCAGTACGTTCATCTCCGGTGACAAGTACTGCTGCGTGACCTTCAACTTCCGTTCGTAGCCCGCCTGGTCGCTGACCGGCCGTTTCGCATATCCCTTGGCGTGCCGGTCCCAGAATTTACTCGGCTGCCGCATGGCCATCTCCGCCTGTTGGGTCATAGTCATGTCGTGGCTCCTTCTTAGATTAGTGTTTCGGGTTTCCGGCCGATGCACGCCACGCTCAGTTGGCGGTACCATACGCCACCGCGAAGGGGCAGACATCGGACGTTTTCAAGACCGGCGTCGCGCAACCAGGTTTCGGTCTCATGACCGGTCACCCGATGCGTGCGCCATTTCAATTGAACGTAAGCACCAAGCGGCGAACGGCGCGTCAGACAGACGAGGATCAATCCGCCGGGTTTCACAACACGGAACATTTCCCACAGCGCGGTTTCGGGATGTGCCAGATGCTCCAGCACATGGGCGGTCATCGCGAGATCGAACTGGTTGCTGTCAAACGGCAGGGCCTGAATGTCACCTTGCTGTAAGGATGATTGGATCCCGGTCCCGTATAGCCGGGCTCTGGCGCGCGCCAGCATGCGTGTCGAAATGTCGACGCCCTTCAGCGCAAACGGAACTGGCAGTGCATCGGCGAGTGCGGCAGAGAGCGCGCCGGTGCCGATACCGCAATCGAGAACGCGTGCTTGCGGCGCGCGGTACAGGGATGGTTCGTCTTTCAGGGCGGTGCGCAACAACGTTTCGTAGGCGTTGGGAACGCCCAGGCGATCCAGAGTCCGACTCCACCCGGGGGCGGCTTGATCGTACCGCGCAGCGAGTTCGTCGGGACGCAACGCCCGGCGCCGCAGCGTAAACTGCCAGGAACCGAGCCGGCGGGCGAACACGGGAATCGTGTTGTCATCATGCGGCGCCGCGGCCGGGAAGGCCAGCGTGTGGGCGTGGTTCATCAGTATTCCCCAATCCGGTGAAATCGGCCGTTCCGGCTCGTTTGAGCGCCGCGGCCGCGTTGTGTTGGTGCTCAAATACCCATGCGAAGGAAAAATAGAAATTGCCTAAATTCGTTGTTTTGATATGCATAAATGTATGGATTGGCAGGCGGTCGCTTTCGACTGGAATCAGGTGCGCGCGTTTCTCGTGACAGCGGAGGAGGGATCCTTTTCCGCCGCCGCGCGGGCGCTTGGCGCGACGCAACCGACCCTGGGCCGGCAGGTCGCCGCGCTAGAGGAGAGTCTGGGAGTTACCCTGTTCGAGCGGGTCGGGCGGAACCTGTCGCTCACCGAGGCCGGGTTGGAGTTATTGGACCATGTCCGCGCGATGGGCGACGCGGCGAGCCGGGTGTCGCTGACCGCGTCGGGTCAGGCGCAAAGCGTCGAAGGCCATGTCTGTGTCACCGCGACGGACGTCCTGTCGATGTACCTGCTGCCGGACGCGCTGCGCCGGCTGCGTGAGGTCGCGCCCGGCATCGAACTCGAGGTCGTGGCGTCGAACGACGTCCGCGATCTGCGCCGGCGCGAAGCGGATATCGCCATCCGGCACGGCCGCCCGGAACAGCCGGATCTCATCGCCAAGAAGCTGGGCGAAACGGAGGCGGGTCTCTACGCGTCGGCCGGTTGGATCGAGGAGCATGGCAGACCGGAAAAGCCGGACGATGTCCGCAACGCCGAGTTTATCGGGTTCGATCGGGCGGGACGCCTGATTGCTTATTAGAATGAGATGGCGCTCAATCTGACCAAAGACAATTTCAAACTGATCACGGAAA
>JAPPPC010000176.1:1441-5128 GCA_028817685.1 Rhodospirillaceae bacterium | reverse complement strand
TACGACGATATAAGCGAAATTGTCCTGCGGCTTGGCGATGCCGGGATGTCCCTTGCGGACGGCGTCGACCGTATCGCGGACCAATCCGATGTCGATCTCGTGGTCCTTCGGCCAGCAGATCGGGAAGGTTTTGCTGACCTTGGAGTAAAAGCGCAGAGCGTCGCGGACGCCGGCGAGATAGCCGTCGCGCAGCCCGGTCGCGCGCGGGCTGCCTTGCTTCGCCTGGGCCTCGATCTGATTCCAGTCGCGCAGGGTGAACTCGTCCGCGGCGAACGCAGCCGGGACTGTGAACATAAAAATCACCGATAGCGCGGCGAGGTACAGCGAACGCGGCATGGCCGCTCTCCAAACAGCAGAAGGGCCGCACAAGCGGCCCTAACTGGAGGCTCAGTATGCGTTCGCCAGAGGCGAAACGGCAAGCGGCAGATGCGTGCCCTAGGCAGCCATCGACGCGGAGCTGCGGCTCCGGCAGGTCGGGCACAGGCGGTTGCCCCAGCCTTCGCTCTTGAACTTCGTCCCGCAGCTTAGGCAGTTACGCTTGGCCGGACGGTCTTCCTCGTGCTTGAAGCTGTAATCCGCTTCAGGTTTCTTCGTATTGTTGCTCATTGAAATCTCTCAACCTGTCGAAGTGGCGTGTTGTAAACGAACTGTTACCAAATGCAACTGCGGAATGTGCAAGACTGGCCTGTTTTTGTCGCATAACTGTCACAAAAGGCGGAAAGTCACCGATTCACGGCCTCGTGCGTCATAAGGCCGCGTGCTTTAGACTGCCGGCGCTAGAAACGAAGGGAGCGGTTATGACGACGGAAATCGGCTTTATCGGGGCGGGCAATATGGGCGGCCCCATGGTTAAAAACCTTTTGGCGGCGGACTATTCGGTGGTGGTCTACGACAACAGCCAGGCCGCGATAGACGCCTGTGTCGCGGCGGGCGCCACCGCCGTGAGCAGCCCGAAGGAGTTGGCCGATACGGTCGAGACCGTCCTGGTCTGCCTGCCGACGCCAGACATCGTGCGGGCAGTCGCACTCGGCGAAGACGGCCTCGTCCATGGCGGCCAGATCAAGACCTATATCGATCTGTCGACGACCGGCCCGCGCATGGCGATGCCGATCGCCGAAGCGATGGAGGAAGCCGGAATCATCGCACTCGACGCGCCGGTCAGCGGCGGTGTCGCGGGCGCCATCGCCGGGTCGCTCGCGGTCATGGTCTCCGGCCCGCACAACGCGCATGGCCATCACCGGCCGATGCTGGAGAAGATCGGCAAGAACGTCTTCTATGTCGGCGACAAGATCGGCATGGGGCAGCTCATGAAACTGCTGAACAACATGCTGTCCGGCACGGCGCTGGCGGTGACGTCGGAGGCGGTCGCGCTCGGCATCAAGGCCGGCATCGCACCGCAGATGATGATCGACGTCTTCAACGCCAGCAGCGGCCGCAACACCGCGACCGAGGCCAAGTTCCCGAATGCGGTACTGACCCGCAGCTTTGACATCGGCTTCAACACCGGCCTGATGTTCAAGGATGTTCGGCTTTGCATCGAGGAGGCCGAGGCGCTCGGCGTGACCATGTTCGTCGGCAGCGGTACCCGGCAGGCCTGGGCGCATGCCCTGGGCAAGGGCGAGCCGTCGGACGACTCGACCGTGATCATGCAGCATTACGAGAAGCTGGCCGCCATCGAGTGGCCGGAGGACTAGGACCAACGCGATGTCCGCCGTCGCCGCGCAACACCCATCGATCGCACCCGCCGAAGGCGCCGGCGTGTGGCGGCGCGACGACGTGCGGGAAGCGGACTGGCTTCTTCCGTTCCCGGCGGATGCCTTGGCGGAGATCGATCGGCTGGTCGAGACCTTGCGGCGCAATCCGGTCGACACCATCGCGCTCGACCGCCATGACTACGCGCTGGATGCCTGCGAAGCGTTCATGGCGACGGTGCGAAACACGCTCGACGGCGGCGTCGGCTTTGCGATCCTCGACCGGCTGCCGGTCGACCGCTTCAGCAAGGAAGAACTGACCAAAATCTACTGGCTGCTGAGCGGCATGATCGCGCGGCCGGTGGCGCAATCCTTCGACGGGCGGCTGCTCTACGATGTGCGCGATACGGGCGCGCGGATCGACACGCGGGTGCGCGGTGACCTGACCCGGCAGGAGCTCTCCTGGCACACGGATTACGGCTTTAACCACCCGCCGCCCACGATCGGGCTGCTGGTGCTGCGCACGGCGCGCGCCGGCGGGGTCAGCCGGGTCGCCAGCATGCTGACCGCGCACAACGTCTTGCTGGAACGCGATCCCGAACTGCTGGCGCGCCTCTATCAACCCTTCTGGTGGAACCGGCAGGGCGAACATGCCGAGGGCGACGCGGTCGCGCACCACTACCCCATCTTCGCCCGCGACGGCGGCCAGATCCGCGCCCGCTACATCAAGTGGCTGCTCTATAAGGGCTATGAACTGATGGGCGAGACCTTCGACACATTGGGCCAGCGGGCGCTGGAGACGATGTTCGACGTGATGGGAGAACCGGCGCACCATATCCCGTTCGACCTCGCGCCGGGCCAGATCCAGTACGTCAACAATTTCCGCCTCGCCCATTGCCGCACGGAATACGAGGATGCCGGCGGTGAGGACGACAAACGCCACCTGGTGCGCATCTTCCTGCGCGATGCGGGCCGGCGCAGCTTCATGGGCTGACACGCACCCGTAACAATCCGGTGCTATTTCCCGCTTTACATCGGGACCGGATTCATGTTCTTGTTTTGTTCATAAAAACTAAGGTCACAGGGAACCAAAACCATGAACCATATCCCCGAAGGGGCCAGCGCCGTCTCGCCCTACATGGTCCTGAACGATGCCGGCGCGGCCATCGACTTCTACGTCGAGGCGCTCGGCGCCACGGAAAAGCTGCGCATGAATTTTCCCGGCACCGACGCGATCATGCATGCCGAGATCGAAATCGAAGGCCAGACGATCATGCTCAGCCAGGAGAATCCGGATTGCGGCATGCTGTCGGCCAAGGGCCTGGGCGGCAGTCCGGTCGCCATGTACATCTACGTCACCGATGCGGACGCCGCGCACGCCCAAGCGCTCGCCGCCGGCGCGACGGAGGAAATGCCGGTCATGGAGATGTTCTGGGGCGACCGGATGGGCACCGTCCTCTGCCCGTTCGGCTACAAATGGTCCTTCGCGACCCACGTCAAGGACCCGACGCCGGAGGAGATGGAAGCCGGCGCAAAGGCCATGATGGAGCAGATGGCCGGCGGCGGCGACTAGGCTGACCGGGTCCTGCCGCTACCGGTCGGCGCGGGCGACGACCGCGCCGAACAGCACATTGACCGCCTCAACCGTCGGCTCGAAGCGGATATCCTCCGCCTCGTTATGGGTGATGCCGTCGACGCAGGGGCTGAACACCAAGGCCGTCGGCGCGATGCGCGAGATGTAGTACGCGTCGTGCCCGGCGATGCTGCGGATGTCCATGCGTGAGGTGCCGCGCGCGTCGGCCGCCTGGCGCAGCAGGTCGCCGCACTCACTATCGAACACCTCGTCGCCGAAGGTCCATTCCGCGGTGATCTCCGCCTCGACCTGCGCCTTCTCCGCCGCCTCGGCCAGGGCGGCGCGGGTCTTCACGACCATCTCGTCGGTCACCGCCCGGTCCTTGTGCCGCATATCGACGGTCACCTCGGTGAATTCCGGCAG
>JAPPPC010000176.1:0-1431 GCA_028817685.1 Rhodospirillaceae bacterium | reverse complement strand
ATGCCGAACTTGTTCGGCCAAATCTGCAGGCGCGAGGCGGAGGTGCGGCCGACCGGCTCGTACGCCCAGCCGATATCGTTGACCGCGGCGAGGAAATAGGCCGCGCCGATCATCGCGTTCTTGCGCTTCTTCATCTCCGTCGGCCCGGTATGGGCGCACTCGCCATGGAACACGCAGGTCAGCGCGTGGCTGTAATAACCGCCGGTCACGACGCCGACGGACACGTCCTCTTCCTCCATCAGCGCATCCTGCTCGATATGCAGTTCGAAATAGGAATCGAGGTCGCGCCCGCCGACCGGCGCGTCGCCCAGATAGCCGATCCGTTTCAGCTCGTCGCCATAGCGGATGCCGTCATCGTCGGTCAGATCGTGCAGCCACTCGACCGTCTGCAAGCCCGCGAAGACGCAGGACGCGGCCATCGGCGGCGCGAACCGGGCGCCTTCCTCGTTGGTCCAGTTGACCACCTCGATCGGTCGCTTCGTCGTGATGCCGTTGTCGTGCAAGGTGCGCAGGATTTCCAGCCCCGCCAGCACGCCGAGGATACCATCATAGCGTCCGCCGGCCGCCTGGCTGTCCAGATGGCTGCCGATCATGACCGGCGGCAGACTGTCATCCTGCCCGGCGCGGCGCGCGAAGATGCTGCCCGCCGCGTCGACGGTGACCGCGCAGCCGCTCCCCTCGCACCACGCGACGAACTGGTCACGCATCTCCTTGTCGCTGTCGGACAGCGCGAGACGGCGCAACCCGCCCTTCGGCCCCTTGCCGATCTCTGACGCCCGGTCGAGCGTCGACCACAGCCGGTCGGCGTCGATAGAGAGGTTGGGGAGAGATTGTGTCATGGCTTTTTCCTTCAGCTAGCAGGGTTTTGGGGGCACCCCGCTGTAGTTCGTTTTCTGAATTACGCTTCCACGGCATCGCCGGGCCGCACATCAGTGTCGCGCCCCGCTTTGGCAAGAATTCGGCGCGCCTTGCCGATATCGCCTCGCCCGCTCCTTTCGCGGAAATAGTGCTCGATGCGAATTGCGTTGAGAGCGACGTCTTTATCGGTTTCCTTTTTCATATTTTATCGGATATGCGATTTACGTCTTGAATGCACGTCGAATTGGACGATTTCGGCCGGAATCGTATTTCGATCCAATGGTGGTGCTTGCCGCGCGACGCTCCGCACGGGCATTGGCGCGCTATCTGGTATCACACTGCATTTGCCACCAGTCTCTCGACTGACTTGAACCGAATTCACTTTTGGCCCACCCTGGCGGCATGGCCGAGCGGAAACTGACCCTGCCGCCCTTCGCGGCGCTGCGCGCCTTTCACGCGGCGGCGACGCATGAGCGGTTTCGCGATGCGGCGGAGAGTTTGGGGGTCACCGAGTCGGCGATCAGCCATCAGGTCAAGCGGCTCGAAGCCTTCCTGCATGTGGCGCTGATCGAC
>JAPPPC010000487.1 GCA_028817685.1 Rhodospirillaceae bacterium | reverse complement strand
TTGCAGCGCGGGGCGGCGACCGGGCATGGCGACGGTATGACGATGGCCGAGGCGGCAGGCGCGAAGCTGGTCGGCATGGACCGCTTCTACGGCCATCTGCTGGGCCGCGACGCATTCGAGATCGAGAAGCTTTGGCCCTACCCGATCGTCGATCCCATCGCGGCACACAGCATCGTCGTGGACGAGGCCGGGCAACGTTTTCTCGATGAAGGGATGGGCGGCGTCTACATGGCGAACGAGGTCGCCAAGCTGGACGATCCGCTGACCGCGACCGTGGTATTCGACGACGCGGTATGGAACGGACTTGCCGCCGACAACCGCTATCCGCCCTGTATGAATCCGGTTTTCGTCAATGCCGGCGGCACGGTGCTGGAAGCGCCGGACCTTGCCACCCTGGCGCAGAAGGCAGGCGTGTCGGCGGACGGGCTGTCCGCGACAGTTGCGGCCTATAACAGCGCCATCGAAAGCGGCGCGGCGCAAACCCCGGCGCGGACGGTGTCCAAATTCACCCCGCAACCGATCGCGACGCCGCCCTTCCGGGCGATCCCGATCTGCGCCGGCATCACCTACACGATGGGCGGTATTGCTATCGACCGGGACAGCCGGGTGCAGGCACAGGCCGGCGGCGCGATCCCGGGCCTGTTCGCGGCGGGTTCCGCCTCGGGCGGTATGGAGGGCGGTCCGACGGCGGCCTATCTCGGCGGGTTGACCAAGGCGGTGATCACCGGGTTGCGGGCCGCGGAAGCCGCCGCAGGCGCGGCGCAGGCGGCCGCGTGAGCGACGCGTTCGATTACGTCATCATCGGCGCCGGTTCGGCCGGCTCGCTGTTGACCAACCGGCTGACGGCGGACGGGTCGACGACGGTCTGCGTGCTGGAAGCGGGGCCGCCCGACCGGCACCCCTTCATCCATATCCCGGCTGGCTTCATGAAGACGCTGGTGAACCCGTCGGTGAACTGGCTGTACGAGACCGTGCCGAGCGAGGGGACCGCGGGCCGCAAGATCGCGACACCGCGCGGCAAGACCTTGGGCGGGTCGAGCTCGATCAACGGCCATATCTACAATCGCGGCCAGCGCGCCGATTTTGATACCTGGGCGCAATACGGCAATCGTGGGTGGGGCTACGCCGACATCCTGCCGTACTTCAAACGCACAGAGGGCCGGCTGGGCGACGGGGACGACACGTTCCGGGGCCGCGGCGGCGGCTTGACCGTTACCGACATCGATTGGAACCACCCGCTGTGCGAAGCCTTCATCGACGGTGTCGTGGGGCTCGGCATTCCCCGCAACCCGGACTACAACGGCGCATCGCAGGAAGGGGTCGGCTACTTCCAGCGCGCGCTCTACAACGGCCGCCGCGTCAGTGCGGCGCGCGCTTTTCTGCACCCGGCGAAGGCGCGCGGCAATCTGGATATCCGCACGCGCGCCCATGTCATGCGCATCCTGTTCGAGGGCAAGAAGGCCACCGGCGTTCAGTATCACGACGGGACCACCGAGCGGGTGGTCTCGGCGCGGCGCGAGGTGATTCTGTGCGGCGGCGCGATCAACTCGCCGCAGGTCCTGCAGCTTTCCGGCATCGGACCGGCAGCGGTCCTGAAGGAAATCGGTGTGCCGGTCCTGCACGAACTGCCGGTCGGCGAGAATTTGCGCGACCATTACCCGGTGCGCATGACCGCCCATGTCAAAGGCACCGACACGGTCAACGAACGGGTGCGCGGCCTGAAGCTGGTCAAGGAAGTGGCCGACTATGCCATCCGCCGCAAAGGCGTGCTGACCCTGTCACCGACCCTGGTGTATATTTTCTGGAAGTCGAATCCGGCACTGGAATTCGTCGATCTGCAGATGACCTTCACACCGGCGAGTTACCGCGAGGGCTGGCAGGGCCAGCTCGACACGGTACCGGGCATGACGGTGGCGGTATGGCAGCAGCGGCCGGAGAGTCTTGGCACTGTACGCGCCGTGTCGGGCGACTACCGGGACAAGCCGGCGATCCAGCCGAACTACATCGCGCACGAGATCGATCAGAAGGTCCTGCTCGATGGGATTAAGTTGGCGCGGACCTTTCTGCACACGCCGGAACTCGCGAAATACAATGCCGGCGAGGCGCTGCCCGGCCCGGATGTGCAAAGCGACGATGAGCTGATGAGCTTTGCACGCGGCATCGGCACCACGGCATTCCATGTCATGGGCACCTGCCGCATGGGGCCGGCCAGCGACCCGAGCACGGTCGTCAATGACGAGTTGAAGGTGCATGGCATGGAAGGGCTGCGCGTCGTCGATGCGTCGATCATGCCGACTATGCCGTCGGCAAACACCAATGCCTCGACCTTGATGATCGCGGAGAAGGCGGCCGATTTGATTCTCGGCAAGGCGCCGCCGGCCGCGATTTCGTTGTAGTTTTATCCAGTCCCGCCTGGAGGGTCTCAAGGGCGTAACCGCCCGGTGGGATCCTGTTATCCGCTTGGGCTCAAACGGAGCGTAAGCGATTGCCAGGCTTGGAAGCTCTTTAGGGGCAGCCAGAGCGGACTGCATTTATACGCCGCTTCGATGGCCTGTGCGCTGACGCGCCGGTAGCGTTTGTCGGTGGCTGTGCGCTGCGGGTCGTTGTCCTGAATCTCAACGATACGGCCCTCGGGATCGAGGATCATCGTCAGCTCGACGACGATTTTGTCGTCGGAAGCGGCTCCTGCGGAAACGGGCCAACAGGATGCGATCTGTTTTTGCAGCCGCTGTCTGTCCGCATTTTGAAGCGGGGCCGGTGGCTTATCGAGCTGCTGCAGGATGCCGCGTATCTTGACCACATCCGGATGTTTCTCGGTAAAGGTCTTCAAGAGCTGTGCCAGCTGTGTCTCATATTTTTTCCGGAAAGATGCCAAAAGATCCGGCGCGGGCCTTTTCCCGGTTCGCCGTTTGTCCTGTGGCGGCAATGCGGCGGTTTGCGGTGGTTTTTTGGGTGGCGAGGGTTTGGCTGCCGGCGCTTTGCGGCGCGGTTTTGGGCGGTGGTCCGGCTTCGGAAGCGCGCCGGGTTTCGCCTTGGCCCGCGGCGCCGGTGCGGGCTTCCGCTTCGCAGCCGGTTTGGCGCGCGGCGGCCGCTTTTCGGTTTTCGGTTTGACCAGGGGGATTGGCGTTACCCGCTTCAGGCCCTTCGGCGGGGCGCCGGCATCGGGCATGGGATTGTTTTTCGTGATCGCCTGCGGCGTGACGTAGACGAGCCCCTTGGGCGGCGCATTCCGACCCACTGCCGGATGCGTGCGCCGCGGTGGCCGTTTACCGGAATTCGGTTTGCCCAGAGGAACCGGTGTCACCCACTTCAAGCCCTTCGGCGGTGTGCCCGCATCGGGCATTGGGTTGTTCTTTGTGATCGGCTCCGGCGTGACGGGGACGAGCCCCTTTGGCGGCGCGTGCGGCGCCGCGGCCGCCGCCGGGATGCAGACCAAAACCGCTGCGGCGCAGAACAGAAACCTCGCCAAAGAAGGTGTCGCCAATTCGATCAATTTACGCCGCCGGCTGCTCGACACTAATGGTCCGCAAGGATATTGATTATGGCCGCATCGTCGACTGGTTTTAAATTTCCGCGCGCTTCTTCGACCCTGTTCCAAGGATAAGTTCATGAATTCTCTGAACCGCATTACCGGCCGCTCGGCCTTCATCTCCCTGCTTAAAGACGAGGGCGTTACGCACCTCTTCGGCAATCCCGGCACGACGGAACTGCCGATCATGCATGCGCTCACCGACCATCCGGATATGAAGTTCGTGCTCGCTCTGCAAGAATCGCTGGTCGTGGCGATGGCAGACGGGTACTCGCGGGCATCGGGGGAGCTGGTTGCCTGCAATGTGCATGTGGCGCCCGGTCTCGGGAACGCGTTGGGTTCGTTGTACAACGCGAAGTTCACCGGTACGCCGATGATCCTGACCGCCGGTCAGCAGGAGCAAGGGCACGGGTTGATGGAGCCGCTGCTGTACGACTCGCTGGTGCCGATGGCCGCACCGCTGGTCAAGTGGGCGACCGAAGTGACCCGCCTGGAGGACCTGCCACGCATCATGCACCGCGCCGCGAAGGTCGCGACGACGGCGCCGACCGGCCCGGTTTTCATCTCGCTGCCGGGCGATATCCTGAACGAGGAAGCGGGCATCGAGTTGGGCCGCGCGACCCGGGTCGACACGGCGATGCGGCCGACCGACGCGGCGCTGGCCGCCCTCGCGGAGCGCTTGTTGCAGGCGGAGAACCCGGCGATTGTCGCGGGCCCTGAGATCGTGACCTCCGACGCGTTCGCGGAGATCGCGCAGTTCGCCGATGCGCTGGGTGCGCCGGCCTACCAGCAGACGATACCCTACGGTGCCCATTTCCCGTCGGAGCACCGCGCCTTCATGGGCGCCCTGTCGCGCGACCAGAAACAGGTGCGCAGCGTGCTCGAACCCTACGACCTGCTGGTCTTCGTCGGGGCCGATGTGCTGCGCATGTCGGTCTGGGATCCCGTCGATGCGATGCCCCCGGATATGGCACTGATGCATATCGGGCTCGACGATTGGGAGATCGGCAAGAACTATCCGACCGAGGTCGCGGTGCGGGCCGATGTTAAGGAAACGCTGAAGGTCCTGATCCCGGTGCTTCAGGAAAAGGGCGGCGCGGCGCGTCGCGATACGGCGGAGGCACGGTTGGCCGCGCTCGCCGATAAGAACTGGTCCGCCAAGGCGGCTGCCCTGCGCGAAAAGACGGCGGCGCAGTCCGATACGGCGCCGATTGCGGGTGACTGGCTGATGATGCAGGTGGCGGACGCGCTGCCCGACAATGCGATGGTCGTGAATGAGGGGCTGACGACCTCGAACAGCCTGCTCGGCTTTCTGCCGTATCGCGACCGCTACAGCTATCACGGGCTCGCCAGCGGCGGGATCGGCTGGGCTATCGCGGCGACGGTCGGAATCTCGCTGGCGCAGCCGGACCGGCCGGTGGTGTCGGTGATCGGTGACGGCAGCGCCATGTATTCGGTGCAGGCGCTCTGGACGGCGGCGCATTTGAAGCTGCCGATCACCTATGTGATCTGCAATAACCGCGGCTACCGGATCATAAATCAGCGGCTGCTCAGCTTCCACGGCAACGACCAGTGGATCGGCATGGAGTTCGAAGATCCG
>JAPPPC010000280.1 GCA_028817685.1 Rhodospirillaceae bacterium | reverse complement strand
CCATCACGCCGCGGATCGGCGGCGACACCAT
The DNA here is from genome assembly GCA_028817685.1 of Rhodospirillaceae bacterium. GTDB lineage: Bacteria > Pseudomonadota > Alphaproteobacteria > UBA8366. The sequence continues at coordinate 5,110 of JAPPPC010000280.1, read as the reverse complement.
GTTCGCCAGCATGTACGCGGCCTATGAAGGGCTCGACGATCGCACGCAGAAGTTTCTGTCGGGGCTGGAGGCGGAGTTCGACTTCAAACCCTTCCGCACCCTGTTCGGCAATGACGAGGAAGGCCGCCGCAAGCTGCACGAGCTGGAGGACCGCTGGCCGCAGCTCTGCCACCCGGTGATCCGCGTCCATCCCAAGAGCGGCCGTAAGAGCATCTTCGTCAACCGCCAGTTCACCATCGGTATCAAGGGCATGAAACCGTCGGAGAGCGGTCCGTTGCTGGAGATGCTGTACGGTCTGGCCAACCAGCCGGAATATCAGTACCGCCTGCAGTGGCGGCAGAACACGATGGCGTTTTGGGACAATCGGGTCGTGCTGCACTACGCGATCCACGACTATTACCCGCAGCGCCGCCGCATGGAGCGCGTGACTATCGCTGGCGACAAACCCTTCGGCGTCAACCATCCCTATGACGGCCCGCTTATCGAGCGACCCGAGATCGAACTGACGGACGCCGACACACCGCCTGATGCGATGGCGACGCCGGTGCGCATCTTCAAACGGGATTGAGTTCCGATCAGTAGGGCACCAAGCGGTTTTCGCAATTCTCCTGCTCTTGCACGGCACGAGCATGGTGGCAAATTGCGCGAGGCGCTTCCCGATACGCTCCCGGACGGTATGATTGAGGCCAACGGTTTCTAACAAACTGGGGAGGGCGCCATGGCGCGCATTGACTATGTGGATCCGGCACAAGCCAGCGACCGGGTGAACGAGCTGATCGGCAAGCTGAACAATTCCAACATCTTCCGGATGATGGGCCATTCCGAGCGGCATTTCGAAACCTATGTCCGCATGGGTAACGCGATCCGCTTCAAGGGCTCGCTCGACCCCGTCCTGCGCGAACTCGCCATCACCCGCACGGGCATCTTGTGCGACGCGGAGTATGAGGTCGTCGCGCACAAGCGCATCGGCAAGGGCGTCGGCGTCAGCGACGAGAAGAACGACGCGCTGGAGGAGGGCGCGGACTCCGACGTCTTCACCGACCTGGAAAAGGCAGTGCTCAGGTTCACCGACGACGTGGTCAAAAACGACCGGCCGAGCGATGCGACTTTCAACCCGCTTGCCGAACAGCTCAGCAAAACCGACCTGGTCGAACTCTACCTCGCCATCGGCTTCTACATCATGACATCGAAGTTCCTGCGGACGTTCGATATCGACCTGCAGACGAGTTAGAGATCCCCGTACGCCACGATCGGTGTTCGGAGTCTGTGCAGCGCTGTAGTCGGTCAGTATGCGGTTGTCTTTAGACGCACAGCGGTAGTTTTGTAGCGTTCGATATCGCGTTCGACACGAACCTCGACGGCAGTTGGAGCATGCTTATCTGGTAATGGGTTGCCAGGCGTGGCGGAGAGCGATGCGGGCAACAATGGCGGGTTCGTGGCTGCCATCGGCGTTGGTCAGACGGCGCCCGGCAGCGTTCCGGAACCTGGCGTACTTGGATTGCTCGGTATCGGCCTAATCGGTTTGTTGTGCGCCAGCAGGCGGGCACGTTCCCCCTAAATCCACGGCTCCTCATGCGCCGTTAGATCACCGCCGGCCTCGCCGGTGTTGAGCGTGCCCGCCGGTTCGATGACCAGGATCTCGCATTCCTCGGCTGCGACCGGCTTGTGTTGCACACCTTTCGGCACGACGTGCATCTCGCCTGCCTTCACGGTGACGTCCCGGTCCTCGTATTTGATGGTCAGTACGCCCTTGTGGACGAAGAACAGCTCGTCCGTGTCGTCATGCTGATGCCAGACGAATTCGTCCTTCACCTTGACCGCCTTGACGTGAAAGTCGTTCATCTGGGCCACGATGTGGGGGGACCAGTGCTTGGCGAATTTGCCGAATTTGTCGTCGAGATTGACGGCGTCCGGGGCGTTGGGCATGTCGAAGATCCTTCAAATTGCCGCTTTTGGGAAGATATGGGTGGCCGACCTTGGATTCCAAGCCGCGCGGTCATGCCGCGCCCGACGAAGCGGCTGGAATCTTGCCCCGTTTCGCCCGTATCGCTAGACTGAGGGCCACAATCTTACCACGTTGGGTGGGCGCGCCGGGGGATGTGCCGCACGATACCCGCAAGAGGAGAAGAGTTTAATGAGCCAGGTCATCGAAGATTTTGCCGCCAATTGCCGTGAGTATTTGAAGGACGGTCCGAGCGATTCTGCCTTGGACAAGGTCGTTGCCGATCTGCAGGGCGTGCTGACCAACGAAGAGGTCTACAAGACCTATTTCCCGCCCGAGAACACCACCGAGCGGCAGGTGATCTACGAGGATAAGGAACTCGGTTTCTGCATCCTGGCGCATGTGAACACCGGCGCGAAGAGCAGCCCGCCGCATGATCACGGACCGGCTTGGGCGATCTATGGGCAGGTCGAAGGCCAGACCGAGATGACCGAGTATGAGCGCACCGCCGAGCCGACCGAGGACGAGCCGGGCAAGGCGAAGCCGTTCAAGGTCTACATGATGAAGCCGGGCGACGCCGTGCACTACAATGTCGGCAAGCTGCACGCGCCGGAACGGACGGACGCGACCAAGCTGATCCGCATGGAGGGTCAGAATATGGACGGCGTCACAAGAGACGCCTTCGTCAAAGTCCTCGACTAGGACGACACGGCGCGGCCTTCGGGCCGCGCTTTCGTTTTGGGGAAGGGCCATGGCTCAAGACATCCCCATTATCGATCTGGCACCGTATCGCGTGGGCGACGGGGCGGCCCGCCGTGCGGTTGCCGATGCGATCGCACAAGCGTGCGAAACGCTCGGGTTCCTGGTCGTGTCCGGCCATGGCATCCCGGCGGAGGATGGGACAGCGCTGCACCGCACCGCGTTCGATTTTTTCGACCTGCCGATCGACGAAAAACTGACAGTTCGCCGGCCAAAGAACGACCAGAACCGTGGCTACATCCCCTATGGCGAGGAAACGCTGGCGTTGATGCATGGACAAGTCACGCCGGCCGACTACAAGGAAGTCTTCGCCATCGGCCCGGATGACGTGCCGGACGAACCCTATTACAGCTGTGATCTGGCCTATCCGGATTTCGCGCCGAACCTGTGGCCGGAACGGCCAAACGGTCTGCGCACAGCGATGCTGCGCTATTATGACGGTATGCTGCGGTTGGCGAACCTGCTGGCTGATGCTTATGCGCTGGCGCTGAATATGCCGGACGGGTTCTTCACCGATAGATTGGCGCGGCATTCCTGCCAACTCCGGCTGCTGCATTACCCCGCGCCGGAAGCGGAATTTCAGGCGGGTCAATTACGCTGCGGCGTGCATTCCGATCTGGGACTGACGACCATCCTGCGCAACGAGGCCGCGCCCGGCGGCTTGGAGGTGCAGACCCCGGCCGGCGACTGGATCGCCGCACCGGCCATTCCGGACACCTTCATCGTCAATATTGGCGACTTGATGATGCGCTGGACCAACGACCGCTGGCGTTCCACGCCGCACCGGGTCGCCATTCCGCCGCGCGAGGCCCGCGCGCGTAGCCGCCGCCTGTCGATCGGTTTTTTCGTCATTCCGGACTACGATGCGGACGTCGTTTGTATCCCCCGTGCGGGGGAGGCGGCGAAATACCCGCCGGTGATGGTGCGCGACTACCGCACCGCCCGTTTTGCCGCGGGGGCGGGCCTGCAGGACGGTTAGACCGGTTTACCCGTTGCGAGCCTTCAGCCCTTGAAGGCGTCGCCCACCTCCTTGATGCCGATCATGTCGCGCACGAAACCGAAATTGCCGGCCTTCATCTCGCGCGCGGCGCCCATCATTGCGTTGAGGGCGACCCGAGAAAAGCCGCCGCCGATGCTGACCCGGCGGACGCCGATCTCAGCAAGCTGATCCAGTGTGATATCCGGATCGGCGAAGCCCATGACAATGTTGACCGGCGTGCTGACCGCGTCCATCACCACTTTCATCTCATCGATGGTCTTGAGGCCCGGCGCATAGAGGACGTCCGCGCCAAGCTCCTCGAAGGCGAGCAACCGTTTGATGATCTCGTCCAGGTCGCCAACGCCATAGAGAAGGCCCTCGGCCCGCGCGGTCAGGGTGAAGGGCTGCGGCAGGGTCTTTGCTATTTCGACGGCGGCATGAACCCGTTCCACCGTGAGGTTGAAACCGTAGATCGGATCGTCACGTCGACCGGTCGCATCCTCGATCGACGCACCGCCGGCACCGGCCTCGTAGGCGCGGGGAAATAGGCTGGCTGCCGCGTCCGGTTCATCGGCGAAACAGTTCTCCAGATCCGCATTCACCGGGAGATCGGTTGCTGCGCAGATGGCGCGAAGGTTTTCGAGGACCGCGTCGGCGGAGGTGCCCAGTGCACCATCGCTGACACTGACGCCGAGGCTCGTCGTGGCAAGTGCCTCGAAACCCAGATTAGCGAGCAGTTTTGCGCTGCCCGCGTCCCAGGGATTGGGGATGAGAAAGGGCTCATCGCGTTCATGCAGCGCGCGGAATGCATTCGCTTTGGATTGCTGGTCGGCCATGTCCTGTCTCCCTTGCCGCTTGATTGCGTCGTTGACCTTCACTTGACCCGATCCGGTAGCATTTGTCTAATGCATACTAATGCTATCAGTAATCAGGAAAACTGATAAATGACGCTGGACGAACTGAAAGCCTTCGTCACCGTCGCGGATGCAGGTGGGTTTACCAAGGCGTCGGCCCTGCTGCACCGCTCGCAGCCGGCGATCAGCCGCCGCATCGACATGCTGGAGAAAACCCTGGGCACCGCCCTATTTGAGCGACAGGGGCGCGCGACCCGGCTGACGAATGCCGGTAAAACACTGCTGCCCCACGCGGAAGCGGCGCTTGCCGCCGTCGCGGACGGTCATCGCGCGGTGCAGGAAAATATCGCGGCGGTAGAGGCGCGGCTGACCCTGGCGGTCGTCGGCACGATCGCCGACAGTTATCTGGTCGACATACTGCGCCGCTTTCAATCCGAGAACCGTCCTGTCCATGTCGATTTACAAACGGCGAACAGTCGCGAGGTCAGCGATCTGGTGCGGCGCGGTGACTGGGACAGAGGTCTACGCTACTGTCCGGACGAGGATGGCGAGCTAGAATCGTTCGCCGTGGGGGAG
>JAPPPC010000538.1 GCA_028817685.1 Rhodospirillaceae bacterium | reverse complement strand
GCCCTCCCTCCGAACCCCGCAGATGACGTAATGCTTCGTCGTAGGCGCGGCCGGGTTCTAGGCTTCTCTCAAACGTACTTTCCTGATCGAACGGCGGCAGCGTACCGCGCTCGATTGCCTCTTCCCGCCACCAGGGCAACCGGTCCTGCCAGCGCGTCCTGTCGAGCAGCGCCCCAAGGCCCGGCCGGGTCGGAGGTTGCGAATAGTCCGGCTCCCGCCTTGAAGCTGTACGGCTCTTTGGAATATCAGGAAGCAACCGGTGCGCGGCGGAATACAGGGTGGTGAACTTATACGAGGGAAGGCGCTCCGCCGCCTCGGATACCGAGGCAGGAAAAAGCAGAACCAGGGCGGCAACGCCAACCACTGCTCGATAGTTCATCGTTTAGGCGCCCTACACAGCACCCCTTACCCGACAATTATCTGGGTTCCCTATCGCCCGTTTCCAAGGGCTACGGTGTGATGCTACCGGCCCCGTATGTCGACCGACGTATCGCCCTTGGACACGAACACGCGGGACAGGTCCGGCCTCTTGGCAATCTCCTCCACCAAGTGCAGGAACGTGTTCTCGCCGTAATCGGTCTCGTCCGGTGTCGCGGCAAACATGTTGGTGACGAGTTCTTCCGGAAAAGAATGCCACAGCAGCAATTCCTCGTCGCTCGCCTCCGGATGGCGTTCGCGCAGTGCCGGTAGAGCCGGTTCCGGAGTCGGCGGTGTCAAGGCGATCGCTTTCGAGCCATTCTCGACGATCCGATCCAGCACGTCTGGCTCGACCGGCGATAGCAAATCACCGTAGTAGCCCAGCGCGTACTTCTTCATCTCGTCCGGCACCTGTGTATAACGGCTGCCGGTCAAAACATTCAGCGTCGCCTGTACGCCGACGAATTGCGAGAACGGCGTCACCATGATCGGCCAGCCGGTCTCGGCGCGGATGCGGCCGCATTCCTCCAGCACCGCGGGCAGCTTCTCGATCAGGCCGGCCGCTTCAAGCTGGCTGACCAGATTGCTCATCACACCACCCGGAATCTGATGATCGAAACTCGCCGCGTCAAAATCTTGCGGTCGGCCGGGCGGGTGCCCGGACCGCTCTGCAACCCGTTCAAAATGCGCACTGATTTCGCTAAGCAATTCATCGTCAAGGTCGATTTCAAAACCGTAGTGTCGCAGGTTTCGAACGGTCGTTTGAATCGACGGTGGCGCGTTGCCGTCTGCAATCGGCGAGATGCAGGTGTAGATATTGTCGATCCCGAGCCGCGCCGCTTCGATATAGAGCGATTGCCCCAGACCGGCCAAATTGTGCGTGTGCAGGCCGAGCGGCACGTCCGGACCGATCTCCGCCTGCAAGGCGGGCGCCAAGGTGCGCAAGCGCTCGGGGGTCAGAATTCCGCTGGTGTCCTCGATCATCAGGGAACTGACGCCGCAACGGTCGAGGAATTCCCGCGCCTTGGCGACATAAAGCGCATCGGTGTGTACCGGACTTTCACTGAAGATCAGCCAACCCTGGGTCCGAGCACCGAGCGACTTCGCGTGCTTGAGCCCGCTTTCGAGGTTGCTCAGATCGTGCAACCCGTCAAACGCGATCAGGCTTTCGATGCCGTTGCGGACCAGCAGTTCGTACCAAAGCAGATTTATATCGTCCGGCTCGAGATCGAAACGCAGCGCGCATTTGCTGCGGATGATCGCCTGCCGCTCCGTGTTCTTGAAAGTGTCCCGGAACAGCCGCAGCCGGTCCCAGGGGTTTTCACCCAGGAACCGGACGCAGGTGTCGAAATGCACCGCGCCCATCAGCTCGATCACATCGAAGCCGACGCGGTCCATGCGCTCCAATACCGGACGCATCATGGCGGTCGTCATGCGAGTGGCCCACAGACATTGGTGACCATCCCGCAGGGTCGTATCGACGACCTTCACGCGGCTCATCGTATACGCTCTAGTTCCGCAGCCCCGCCCCGCCGAGCCCCGCGAACTGAACGAGCCAGGTCGACAGTTCAGGAATTAGGGCGATAACCACCCAGATGAAGATCAGCGAGAATAAATAGGGCAAGACCTGCCGCACGATCTGGAAGTATGGCAGTCCGGTGATACCGGATGCGACATACAGGTTGAGACCGTAGGGCGGCGTGATGAATCCGATCGCATCGCCGATCAGGAATATGACGGCGAAGTGGAACGGATCGACCCCGATGGTCACCGCAATGGGGGCCAGGATCGGCGCCAGAATGATCGTATTCGGCACCGACTCCAGGATCGTACCGGCGGCGAGCACCATCCCCATCATGACGAAGAGGATCGTGTAGTACCCGCCCAATCCGGTCAGGAGACCTTCGATGAACTCCTTTGCCCCGATGACCGCGAGGATTTCCTGCATCATGATCGACACCGCCACGAGCGGCACGATGATGCCGATGATTATGGCGCTGCGGAAGAAAATGTCCGGCAGGGCCTTCCATTTGGTCTCCCGCGTCACGAACAGGCCAGCGAGCAGACAATAGACGACCGTCACCGCCGACGCTTCCGTCGGGGAGAAGATGCCGGCGTAGATTCCACCCAGCACGATGAAGATCGCAATGATCCCGATACTGGCGCCCGGGAAGGTCTTGCGCAGCTTCTCCAACTCGAAGGGAATGATCTCGCCATAGGTCCTGCGGCGGCTAACGATGTAGCAGGCAACCATCATCACCCCGACCATCAGAATGCCCGGAATGATACCCGCCAGGAACAGTTCCGAAATCGGCAGGCTGATCAAATAGCCGTACACGATGAACAGGATGCTGGGCGGAATGATGATGCCGACCGTTCCGCCGGCCGCGGCTGTCGCGGCCGAGAAATTCTTGTCGTAGCCCTGCTTCACCATGGTCGGGTAGGTGATCGAACCGATCGTGGCCGTGGTGGCCGCGTTCGATCCGCTAATCGCGGCAAACATGCCGCACGCGCCGAGCGAGGCCATGCCCAGTCCGCCGCGCACCCATCCTAGGATGGCGAGCGCGAAGTCGGACATTCGTCGTGCGATCCCGCCGGCGCTGATCAAGTCACCGGTCAGAATGAAAAGCGGTGCGGCCAACAGCGCAAAACTGTTCAGCCCCTCGAACATCGAGCTGCCCACATTGGCGAGCGGGAAATCGAAGATGAGCTGCATGCCGATCACCCACAGCCCGATGATCAGCATCAAGGGCGTACCGGTGACAAACAGCGTGAACGCGATAAGCGTAATCAGTGTAATGAGGACGGCGTCAGGCATGGGGGTCTGCCTCCGCGACCATTCCCTCACCTTTCACACGGACGGGAGCGCCGCTTCTGAAATCATTGATATCGATGATGATGTTCTGCACGACCCGGATCAGGAGCATCGTCCAGCCGACCGGTGTCGCACTGTAGAACCACCAGCTTAGAACATCGTCGGTGCCGGGCACGATCGATTCCATCTCGAAATGGAGGCTGACCAGATCGAACGACCAGTAGATAACGATGCCACCGAAGACGAAATAGAGCACGTAGTCGAACTGGACCAAGAAGAACTGCCAGCCCCGCGGCAACCGCTCGCGCACTTCATTGAAAACAAGATGTGAACGAAGCTTCACGCAGTAGGAAGCCCCGAGCCATGTCAGCCAGAGGAACAGATAAGACGGTACGAAGGTGCTCCACGGCGCCTGTGTATCGAAGACGTAGCGGCGAAACACTTCAACGGCCACGATCCCCGCGCAAAACGCATAGGCGATGACGAGGACCGTCTTTTCCAGGTTGTTGTCCAACCATTTCAAGGTAGCGATGACCGGGTTCATGAAACCGTACTCCGAGCCCGTTTCAAGATCGCCGCACGCCCGAATATTCCGCCCAATGGAAGATCGGTTATCGGCCTTCGGGCTGCGCGACGGCGCACGCGGTTTTTGGAAATCGAGAAGGCGCGCTGGTGCGCGCCTTCTCTACAAGCCTAGCTGACGCGAGCTTTTAGAGGCCCTTCCACCAACGCCGCGGTTCGACGTTGATCGCCAGCGCGTCCTTGTCGTATTCCCGCGCCACCGGCAGGAATTCGTCGTAAAGGCTAAAGCCGCACATCTTGTTCAGCTTTTCGTGCCAACGATTGTATTCCGGCCGCGTCGGGCTCGCGATGTCTTCGCATTCCTTCAGCGCTTCTTCGGAGAAGAAGTTCATGCGCGTGCCGGCCTTGCCGAAGATCGTATCCGGTCCCGGATTCGGCACTTCACCGCTGATCAGCGCAAGGCCTGCCTCGTTGCTGTACATGACCGCGCGCTGCGCCTGATAGCCGGACTCCATAATGTCCTCACGCAGCTTGTCTCCGACCTTGTCGAGCGTCCGCGTGTTGATGGCAACATGCCCGGTACCCGGGATGAACTTCAGGCCAACATATTGCGACACCACCGGCGCCATGTTGAACGCCGTCGTCGCCGTCGTCCAAGTCTCCATACCGTCGATCAGGCCGTTCTTCAGCGCATCGAGGGTCTCGACCCAGGCCACCGGCACCGGATTCAGCTTCATGAGCTGCATGGCGATTCGGCCAAGCTGCGTGTTGGTCACGCGGTTTTGGTACCCGCCAGATGCCCAATCTCCGTGATCGGCGGCTTGTCTTTCCACTTCAGGCCCATATAGAGCTGGCGCATCTCGCACAGCACGAACAGGATCTCCATCCGGTTCTTTTCGCGATAGACCTTGCGATAGAACTTGTCGGATTTCGGGTTCATGAAGAAGTGGTAGAGCTGACCGTTCGATTGGAACATGTAGGGGAAATCGATCGCGTTCAGCCAGGGCGCCACACTGGACGCGTTCTGCGTCGAGGACGATGCCACATCGAGAACGCCCTGCATCGCCTTCTGTACGCAAACCTGTTCCGCGACTTCCTCGCTGCAAGCTTGTCAGGTTTTGTTCTTGATCTGCTTCAAGCCCCTCTGCCACCGGGAAATCAAATCTTCCGTCTTCGCATCATGCGGAAGCCGGTAGCAGCTTTGCAAGGCTTAAGTTGGATAATGTCCAGACATTTTGAATGTCTGGCGACGCAAAAATATGCGATCTTTCGGCCTGCAACAGGCAGGGGCGAAGCAAATGGCCGATTCGGCGATGAATCATAGGACCGTAACCGTCGAGGGCGTCACCTGGCATTGGGTTGAAGCCGGAGAAGGCGACCCTGTCGTTCTGTTGCACGG
>JAPPPC010000018.1 GCA_028817685.1 Rhodospirillaceae bacterium | reverse complement strand
GACCCGCATGTGGGTCCCTGTGGACGACGAGCATGTAAACATCATTTGCGTCAGCTACCGCACCGACAAACCGGTTTCGGACGATGAACGGCACCGGTGGCGAAACGGCTTGAATTCGCACGCGGCGGTGATCCCAGGCACCCATACGCCCGCCGCCAATGAGAGCAACGACTACAATATCGACCGGATTCTGCAGAAGAACGAGACCTACACCGGTATCGTCGGGATTCGGGCGCAGGATGCGGCGATGACCGAAAGCCCCGGCCCGATCGTCGACCGCTCGCTGGAGCATCTCGGAACCTCGGATACAGCGATCATCAAAATGCGGCGGCTGTTGATCGACGGCGCCCGCGCGCTGGAACGGGGCGAGGAACCGGCCGCGGCCGAGGACGGGTCGCTCTACCGGGTCCGCTCATACAGCGTGGTCATCGATACGGAAGAGGATTTCGATGAGCGGCCGGACATCGTGGAGGCGATGCAGGTCGCTTCGTCCGGCCCGCAGGCGGTGGAGTAGTCTTCAGTCCCCGATAACGACCTGCTCGTCGACGACGAAGCTGGTCACGGTTTCGATGAACAGTGTTCCGTCATCGAACATGGCGCGCGCTTCGGGGCTGCCGAGCGCTTTTTCCATGCCCTCCCGGTCGTCGAACCACATCTCCACGACGCCGTCGATCTGCTGCGTCGCGGGCGGCAGGTCGGGGTGGCGGGTCGCTTCGGTGATGTGGTTCTGCACGTAGCGGCGGATGCCCGGCACCTTCTGCGCCAGCGGGCCGTGGACCTCCAGCCAATGTTTCGCGAAGGCCTCCGGCGTGTAGGACGGTTTGCGGGTCAGGATCGAAACGCGTTTGATCATCGGAAGTCGAAGCCCTGGGTCTTCAGTTCCTCGCGCAGCTTGTCGCGTAGCGGCGGGTGGAACTTCTTGTCCATGTCATGTGTCCAGCTATCCGGTGTCGTCGGTTTGCCGATCGACTCATAATGCGCGGCCAATGCGCGGTCGTAATCGTCGAGCGAGGCGATCGTCGCGTCCTTGTCGTATTTCTCGTAGTGGACCGTGGCGCCGATATCCATGCGGGGTTTTTGCGGCGGCTGTTCCGCCGGCCAGCCGAGGCACATGCCGAAGACGCAATACACCCGATGCGGCAGATCGAGGATCTCCGCCGTTGCGACCGCGTTGTTGCGCACGGCGCCGATCATCAAGCCGCGCAGCCCCAGCGACTCGGCGGTCAAATAGGCCGACATGCCGACCAGGGACGCGTCGATGCTGGACACCAGGCCGGTTTCCATATTGTTGTCGTTCAGATTGTGCTGATGCTTCATCAAGGCGTAGTCGATGCGCGTCATGTCGGCGCAGAAGGCGAGGAAGACCGGCGTCTCGGCCACATGTTTCTGGTTTCCGGTGACCACGGACAGCTTCTGCTTGATTTCCGGATCGCGGACGACGATCACGGTATAGGACTGAATGTTGGACGACGTCGGCGCTCTGAAGGCGGAGCGGAGCACTGCTTCGATGATCTCTTCCGAGACCGGTTCGTCGCTGTATTTGCGGATACTGACCCGGTTTTCCAGAAGCCGGATCGTCTCGCTCGTATAGGTCTCGTTTACGCTGTCGGGCATTTGCTTTTCCTTGGAACTCGTCTGCGGGTTTGGCCCTGCATAGCATGGATGGTCGCGGCGGGTATAATTCCTGCGGTTGGCACATGGTGCCTGTAGGACTGTCTTCGGGAGGTGAACAGATGGCCGCGTCACAGGATACGTCGCCCAAGCCGCTGGATGGAATTCGCGTCTTGGACTTTACCTGGGTACGGGCGGGGCCCTGGTCGACGCGCTGGCTTGGCGCCATGGGGGCGGAGATCATCAAGGTGGAGTGGCCGGCCAACGAGCGCGGCCGGCAAACCGCGGTGACGCCGGAAGGGGTCGAGGACAGCCTGAATTCCTCGCCGACCTTCAACGATACGAACCCGAACAAGAAGAGCATCACCGTGAACATGCGCTCGGAGGAGGGGCTCGCGGTGATCAAGAAGCTGGTCGCCATTTCCGACGTGGTGACGGAGAATTTCAGTCCCAAAGCGCTGCGCAGTTGGGGCCTCGGCTATGACGTGCTGTGCGAGATCAAGCCGGACATCATCTACGTGTCGCATTCTGGCATGGGCCATACGGGACGGCAGGGCGAATACACGATGATGGGGCCGACGGCGCAGGCCTTTTCCGGCATGACGCATCTGTCCGGACTGCCGGACAAGCCGCCGGCGGGCTGGGGCTGGTCGATTCTCGACGATCTGGGGGGCACCAACATCGTCAACGATGTGCTGAGCGCCCTGCATCGCCGCAACCGCACCGGACTGGGGCAGCATGTCGATCTGTCACAGATGCTGAACGGGGTGTCGCTGCTGGGGCCGGCCTTGCTCGATGCCACGGTCAATGGCCGGGGATCGCGACGGGCGGGCTTTCCGCCGGGCAACCGGGCGCACTGGCCCGGCACACCGGTTCTGAACAACTATCGCGGACCGACGGTGGCGCCGCACAACGCTTACCGCACGGCGGGCGGCGGCTATAACGACTGGTGCGCGATCGTCTGCCATGACGACGCGGAGTGGCACGCCCTGGTGTCGGCGATGGGCGCGCCGGACTGGGCGACGGAAGCGCGGTTCGCGACCCTGTCCGGCCGGCTCGAACATCAGGAGGCGCTCGACGAAGGCATCGAGAGCTGGACCAAAACGCTCGACAAATACGCGGTCATGGAAGCCTGTCAGGCCGCCGGCGTGCGGGCGATGCCGGTGCAGAGCAGCGAGGATCGCATCGACAATGATCCGCAGCTGGCGCACCGCGAACTGTTCACCGAAATGGAGCACCCGGTGCTGGGCCGCAACAAGTTCCAGAACGCGCCGTTCAAACTGTCGGCGACACCGGTGACGCACCATAGCGCGGCGCCGCTCATCGGCGAGCATACGCAGGAGGTGCTGGAAGGCCTGCTCGGCCTGAGCCATGAAGAAGTCGTCGAAGGAGTCGAGAACAATATCTTTTGGCCCAAAACGATGGACCGGTTCGACTATATCGATGCGATCGCGGCCAACGGGCCGTGGAAGAATGTCGCCGTGGCGGCGCCGAAGCCGGCCGCCGTACTGGCGCAGCCGGATACGGTCGGGCCGGGCCCGCTGGACGGGCTGCGCGTGCTCGAGCTGTCGGATGAAAAGGGCCAATTCACCGGGAAGCTGATGGCCGATTTGGGCGCCGATGTGATCAAGATCGAGCCGCCGGCGGGTGCGGAAACCAGGGCCGTCGGACCGTTTCTCGATGACCAGCCGCACCGCGACCGCAGCCTCTCCTTTTGGCACTACAACACCTCAAAGCGCGGCGTCACGCTGAATTTGGAGAGCGAGGATGGGCGGGCGCTGTTCCGGCGCTTGGTGGCGGACGCCGATGTCGTACTCGAGACCTTCGAGCCGGGCTACTTGGCGTCGTTGGGCCTCGGCTATGAGAGCCTGAATGCTGACAATCCGAAGCTGATCGTCTGTTCGCTAACACCATTCGGCCAGACCGGGCCGTGGCGCGATTTCAAGAGCAGCGACCTGACGCATTTGGCCGCCGGCGGCTTCATGGGGTGCTGCGGTTACGACGAAGCCGACGATCCGGACCAGATTCCCATCGCGCCGGGCGGTGGCAATGCCTGGCATACGGCGGGCAACTTCGCCTACATGGCGGTGCTTGCGGCGCTGATCTATCGCGACCGGTCGGGCGAGGGTCAGCATATCGACGCATCCGTGCATGACAGCATCGCGGTGACGACGGAAATGCACATTCCGACCTATCTCTATCACGGGAAGGTCGTGATCCGGCAGACCGGCCGTCATGCGCAGATGACGCCGAACCCGACCGCACAATTCCAGTGCGCTGACGGCAACTACGTCAATGCGCAGTCGAGCCGTGTGCCCTTCAAACGCTTTGGCGATCTGGTCGCCTGGATGAAGGAGCACGGGCTGGAAGAAGATCTGGAGGACGAGAAGTATGCCACGTTCAAGGGCGTGACCGAGCACGCCGGCCATATCGACGCCGTCATCGCGCGGTTCGTCGCCCACTTGCCGGCGGATGAGGTCGCCCATGGTGGCCAGCAACGCCAGTTCAATTGGGGTTCGGTCCGCGCGCCGGAAGATCTGCTGGATGACGGGCAGCTGCAGGATCGGGGCTTTTGGATCGATGTGGTGCATCCGGAGCTGGGCCGGACCTTCAAATATCCCGGCGCTCCGGCGATCCATAACGGCTCACTTTGGCGGATCTCAAGGCGTGCGCCGCTGGTTGGCGAACACAACCGGGAAATTTACGGCGGTGAGCTGGGGCTGGAGGACGCGGCGCTGGTCACCTTGACCGAGGCGGGTGTGATGTAGCGCAAAACAAGTGTGAAAATACGTTTCTGCGAGGGCTGAATGAAAGTCTACGTTTCATCGACATTCGTTGATCTGAAGCGCTATAGAGATGCCGCCATTCGGATACTGAGGCAACTCGGACACGAAGTTGTTGCGATGGAGGACTATACCTCTGACAGCGCTATTCCTCTTAAGAAGGTCCTCAAAGATATCAAAGCGTGCGATGCATATGTCGGCATAATCGCATGGCGTTACGGATATATACCTGGAGATAAAGCCCAGGCGAGCAAGAAGAAACGCGCCATTCCGAAAGGGCTCGTTCTTCCCGATTCCAAAGCCGGCAAGTACGGCGAAACGTCGATTACGGAATGGGAGTATCTGCAGGCGGCGGAGAATAAGATTCCCACTCTTGCATTTCTCTTGGACGACGAAAGTCCGTGGCCGCCACATTTAGTGGATGGATTTGAGGAGGGTGGCTCAAAGGTGAAAGTTCAATCTTTTCGTGAGATTTTGCAGCGCGACAGGACCGTCGCTTACTTTAAATCGCCCGAAGATTTGGCCGCCAAAGTGAGCGCTGCGACTACCAGGGTCAATATGTCCCAATTGGTTTCGGTGAATTTGCTGGATCCGGATAAGTATACGGAAAGCAATTTGGACCTCGTCACTTCAGATGAAATTGTTGCTGGTGGCAGAAAAGAAAAACTTGTTTCGGCGGTCATCGGTGCGGAAACGAAGGCGATTGTCTGACATCAGCGCCCCTGGGACACCCTGAGGTGTTTTCATAAGGGAGGATTT
>JAPPPC010000426.1 GCA_028817685.1 Rhodospirillaceae bacterium | reverse complement strand
GATCCCCTGTCCCTGATCCGTCGCACCGGTGTAGCAGCGAATGCCACCGGAGGCTTCGAGCCGGAGCAAACAGGTTTCCTGGGCGCTGATATGCTGCCCTCCCTCGCCGTAATATTCCGGTCCGATCGAGGTCAGATCGACGAAGGTCGCGAATCCGATACCGCGATAGACGCCGGCATCGCGCAACGTTTTCTGCTCGGCGCGAAACGCATCAACATCGACACGCTCCAAGGCCCGGTCCAGACAGGCCTGGAAAGACAGTTTTTCCAACGCGATGCCGCCCGTCGAAGTGAGCGGAAAATCCGTGTCGTCCAGATAGTTCCGCTGGCGCATCGCGACCGGGTCAATGCCCAACGCGCGCGCACCCAGATCGACCAGTTGCTCTGTCACCGCGCAGGCGATCGGATGGCCGACGGAGCGGATATGGCCGAGGACGGGCTTGTTCAGATAGGCCATTCGCGTTTCGGCCCGATAATGGTCATGGCGGTACGGTATTCCGCTCACCCGGATGATCTGATTTCCTTCCGCCACGCTGGAGCGCGGGTATTGCGAATAGGCCCCCGCATGGAACAGATCGTCGAGTTCCATGGCAATGATCCGGCCCTCCGCGTCAAATGCCATGCGCGCCGTCACCGTGTGGTCACGGCAATGGATATCGGAAAGGAAGGATTCCAACCGGTCGGCGACATACTTTAGCGGGCGCCCCAGGAGCTTCGCGATTGCGCAGGCCGCAAGCTCGTCCGGATAGAGATGATGCTTCAACCCAAAAGCGCCGCCGACATCATCGCAGATCACCCGGACATTCTGCTCCGGTATGCCCAACAGCCGAGCGTAGAGGTCCTGCTGCTGATGCGGCGTCTGGTGCGACTGATGCACGGTCAAGCGGTCCGAGGTCGGATCGTAATCGGCGACCAGCCCGCGCGTTTCAAGGCTGACGCCCGTGTGCCGATTGAACCGAAATTCGCGTTCGACGACGTGCGGTGCATCGGCGAAGGCCGCCGCGGGATCGCCCTGCGAGACCGCCGCCGTAAAGGCTTGATTGCCATCGTAATCCTGGTGAATGACCGGGGCTGCCGGATCGAGCGCCACCGCCGCATCGCTAACCGCCGGAAGCCCCGCCCATTCGACGACGATGTGCTCCGCCGCGTCTTCTGCCTCAGCGCGGCTACGCGCGGCGACCGCAACCACCGCTTCCCCTTGCCAGCGTGCCGTGTCCGTGGCGAGCGCCGTCTGCACGGGCACCTTCATGTCGGGGAACAGATTGTGCGTGCCGCGCCAGGGTTCCACGACGCCCTCCAAATCCGCAGCCGTGACGACGCGGGTCACACCGGGCATCGCCGCCGCCCGCGCTATATCGATCGCCACGATCCGCGCATGCGGGTAGGGCGAGCGTACGAAGGCGAGATGCAGCATGCGCGGCAGCGCGATGTCGTCGATGTAGCGGCCGCGGCCGGCCAGCAACCGCTTGGCACGGTCGCGTGGCAGAGACGACCCTATGGGGGCCTGGAACGTCATTTGCCCGCCTCCGCAGCATCCGCCACCGCGTCGATGATCGCCTGATAGCCCGTGCAACGGCAGAAATTTCCGGACAGTTGGTCGCGGATCTCCTCGCGGGTCGGCGTCGGGTTCGCCTCAAGCAATGCCGCCGCGGTGAGCAGCATGGCCGGGGTGCAAAAACCGCATTGCAGCGCGTTCCGCTGGTGGAATGCCGCCTGCAGTTTGGCAATGCGGCCCGACGCATCCGCCCCTTCGACCGTCTCGACCTCGCAGCCATCGGCCTGCGCCGCCAGCATCAGGCAGCCACGCACAATCGCGCCGTCGACCAGTACCGTACAGGCACCGCAAACCCCGTGTTCGCAACCGATATGGCTGCCCGTCAGGCCAAGATCGGACCGCAGGAAATCGACCAGATTGCGGCGCACCGGCACCGTCTCGTTGACATCTTCGCCATTCACCTTCAGGGCGATGGCGACCGATTTCACCGCCCGCGTCACGCCAGCTTCTCCCGAATTTGGCCGAGCAGACGCTGCACCAACACGCCGCCGATATGGCGACGATAGGCCGGTGGCGTTATCGGGTCGTCCGGCGGATCGAGCGACGCGATGACGGCATCCTTTGCCGATTCGATCTGCGCCGGATCGAGCGCTTTACCAATGAGCAGGTCCGCCGCATCGGTCGCGAGGACTGGCCGATCGGCGACTCCGAACAGGGCAAGCGAGATGGCCTCAACTGTACCTTTATCCGCCACGCCGGAGACCGCAAGGCCGGCCAGGGCGAAATCGCCGCGCCGCCGGACGATCTCGTCGATCGCGTGAAACTGGTCGGGCCGCCGTTTCGGCACCCGAACCGCCGTCAGCACTTCATCCGGCCTGAGCGCCGTCTCATAGAGACCGAGATAGAATTCCCCTATCGGCACCGTGCGCGTGCCGGCCGCACTCGACAGAACCACCTGCGCGCCCAGCGCCAGCATGCAGGCCGGCATCTCTGCCGCCGGATCGCCAAGCGCGAGACTGCCGCCGACGGTGCCGCGGTTGCGGATGGCCGCGTGGGCGACGAAGGGGACCGCATCGGCCAGCAGCGGCACATGCCGTTGCACCAACGGAGACTCGGCCAGCGCGGCATAGTGAACCAACGCGCCGATCAACAAATGATCCGGCTCCTCGACGATGTCGGACAGGTCCGGCACCCGGTTGATGTCGACCAGCACGTCCGCCGCCGCCAACCGCATATTCTGCAGCGCCATCAGGGTCTGCCCGCCCGCAAGGATCCGCGCATCGTCGCCATATTGCGCCAGCGCGGCAAAAACACCGTCGAGCGAATCCGGCCGTATATAGGCGAAGTCGGGCGCTTTCACCGGTGCCTCACCGCGCAGTCCAGCCGCCATCGACGACCAGGCTCGCCCCCGTAATCATCGCCGCGGCGGGCGAGGCCAGGAAAACGACCGCACCGACGATATCGTCGATCTGCGCCAAATGGCCCATGGGAATACTGCCAATGATCTCCGCCCGGAATTCGGGATCGGCTAGCGCCGGGCCGGTCATCGGCGTCTCGACCCAGGTCGGCCCGACCGCGTTGACGCGGATGCGCTGCGGTGCCAACTCGATCGCCATCGATTTTGTCAGCCCCTCCAACGCGTGCTTGGGCAGGGTGTAGACGCTGCGGGCGCGCAGCGCGACACGGCCAAGCTGCGAAGAGATGTTGACGACGGCGCCGCCGCGTTCGCTCCGGTCATCATCCCGCAGCATCCGGTTGACCGCCGCCTGGGCGACGATGAAGGCGGCGCGGACATTCAGATTGAGCATTGTATCCAGCGCTGCCGCTTCGACCTTCACGAAGGGTTGCGGGATATTCGTTCCGGCGTTGTTCACCAGGATATCGAGCGCGGGCAATCCGCCGATCGCCGCCTGCACTGCCGCATCGTCCGTCGCGTCGCAGACCAACACGTCCGCCGTTCCGCCCTCGGCGATGATCTCGGCCGCAACATTGTCCAGCTCTGCGCGAGTCCGGCTCATCAAGACGACATGTGCCCCGGCGCGCGACAGCCCGTGCGCCATTCCGACACCGAGGCCGCGCCCAGCACCACTGACCAGCGCGGTGCGCCCGTCGAGCCGAAAATCGGGTACCGTTGGATCGCCAGCCATGTCCTCCCCCCTGCAAAGCCGCAGTTGGCCCCGATCACACCGGCGCCGTCAAGATGGATGCGGTCGGCTTACCCAGGTGAGGCGATTCACCTATAGTGGCTCTAGCTTGGACGTAGAGGGTCGATGAACCAGCCCGAGATCAGTTACGAGGTACAGACCGAGTCGGGCGGCCGCTGGACGATCGATTCGATCCATATCGCGCAGACGGTTGCGATGTCCCGGGCGCAGGCGCTGCTGGCCGGCGGCCCGCACGACGCGGTGCGCGTAACGCGCGAAACCGGCAGCCGCAAGGAAGAGGTCATCTTCCAGCAGGAATGCGCGCCGCGACCGGACCGCCCGATCACAGCCTCGGCGATCGACGATGCCGCTATCTGCGAAGACCTTGCCGATCTGACCGGATTTGAGGCGCGCAAGACAGCGGGCCGGGTCTTGCGGAAATATCTCGACGAGTACAATCTCACGGCGCTTGAGGTGCTGCACGATCACAATCACTTCCGCGAACTGCGCCGCACCGAGAAACTCTACGACCAGGCCATTCACAAGGTCGGCTCCGTGCAAGCGCGCGCGCTGGGCGAGACAGCGCAAACGCGTATCGACTTGCTTTACCGTCTGGCGACGCAGCTCTTCGATGAGACGCGAGAGATGCGGGACACCGAGCGTTTTCTGTCGATCACGAACGGCGACGGACTTACCCCGGCGCTGCGCGTAATCGGCACATCCTTTTCGGAAGAGGCGCGCCCGTTCTATATCTGCGCGACACTGGCCGCGTTTCTCGGGCAGGCGCGGGACTGGGAGAGCAAACTCACGCTTGTCCTCGATCTCATGAACAAGCGGCCTGACGCGACGGCCCTCGGCTATCTCGACGAGCTCTGCGCCGAAATCCTGGACGGCTCGGGCGCGATCATGGAGATACTTGGCCCACAGCCGGATTTGGCCACCGCCCTGCGTATCATGGCGACGCTCACCGGCGGCCGTTTCGAGGGCAAGCACCGCCGCGACACCCACCTCGTCCGGCTCAACGCGGCCATGCAGAAATTTCCGATGGTCGAGACGCGACGCACCTTGCTCGAACGGGTCGCAAAGGAAACCTCCGGCACGAACCCGTTAACGCGCGAGAACGAAACGTCCGATCGGACGGCATTTCCCAAACTCGTCAAGGACTTGCTCTCACACGCTGGACTGCATGGCGGGCCGGAGATTTGCGAGGCGGTGACGCGCCGCGCCCGAATTGTCATGGGTGATGCGAATGGCGACCTGTCGGCGGATGACGGTATCGCATTCATTTTCAATTTGTTGCCGACAAACGCCGTCAAAATCGGCTATCTGCTCGACCTCAGCCATTCGGAGTTCGGCGTGAAGTATCAGGCGCCGGTCCTGACGCGCCTTCTCGATATCGTCGAGTCGCTGACCGTCTTGTCAGACCTTTTGCCGCCGAACAGCCCTCGCGAGGCACTGGCTGCCGCAGTGGACGATCTGCGCCTGCGCGTCGGCGAAGATGAGCTGGGTCAGGAGA
>JAPPPC010000547.1:4026-5156 GCA_028817685.1 Rhodospirillaceae bacterium | reverse complement strand
GGCTAGCGATCGGAATGAGCGGCTCTTTTTTCGTCATGACGTCGATCGGCGTCCCGGCGGCGATCGGCATCGCCCTGGCGGGTTTCGTGCTTGGCTATCTCGGCTTCGGCGAATTCCTGTTCAATCTGCTGCCCGCGCGCATCTACGGCGTGACGACCAACTACACCCTGATGGCGATCCCGCTGTTCGTGTTCATGGGCGTCATGCTGGAGAAGTCCAAGATCGCCGAGGAGCTGATCGACGTGATCGGGCACCTGGCCGGCGGGCTACGCGGCGGGATGGCGCTCGCCATCGTTATTGTCGGTGTCATCCTCGGCGCATCGACGGGCATCGTCGGCGCGACGGTCGTGACCCTCGGATTGCTGACCCTGCCGGTACTGGTCCGCCGCGGTTACGACAAATCCCTGGCCGCCGGCAGCATCTGCGCATCGGGGACGCTTGGGCAGATCATTCCGCCGAGCCTTGTTCTCATTCTGCTGGCGGATATTACGGGACAGTCCGTCGGTACGCTGTTTGCCGCGGCCATGGTGCCGGGATTGGTTCTGGCCGCGCTCTATTGCCTCTACATTCTGGTATTCGCCTATGTGAAACCGGATGCGGCGCCGCCAATTCCGCTGGAAGAACGCTCTGCGATCAGAGGGGTGCAGCTTTTCAAACGCGCCCTGTTCGTGATTGGGCCGCCGCTCGCCCTGGTGGCCGCGGTGCTGGGCGCGATCATCGGTGGCGTCGCCGCACCCACCGAAGCCGCCTCCATGGGCGCATTCGGCAGTATCGTTGTCGCGCTGATGCACCGGCGGCTCGACTGGCCGCTGCTGCGCGAAGTGATGCACGGTACGGTGCGCATTACGGCGATGATCTTCTTCATCCTCATCGCCGCGCAGATTTTTGCCCTCGCCTTCCGCGGGCTGCGGGGCGAGGGCTTGGTTCATGCGATGTTCGGTGCGCTGCCGGGCGGAGTCGAAACCGGTCTGATTTTCATGATGCTGTTGCTGTTCATCCTCGGCTTCTTTCTGGAATGGATCGAGATTTCCTATATCGCGCTCCCCCTCTACATACCCTATTTTGCGTCCGCGGGGGATGATCCGGACTGGATCGCGATCCTTGAAGAACAGAACCAGCAGACCTCCTTT
>JAPPPC010000547.1:0-4016 GCA_028817685.1 Rhodospirillaceae bacterium | reverse complement strand
TATGCGCCCGAGGGGGTTGATCGGTTCTGGCTCTCGATCCTTGTCGCACTTAACCTGGAGACCTCCTTTCTGACCCCGCCGTTCGGCTGGGCTCTGTTCTTCCTCAAAGGGGTGGCGCCGCCTGGCGTTTCCACCATCGACATCTATAAAGGGGTGATCCCGTTCATCCTGCTGCAGGTGCTGATGCTGGCGATCCTGTTCTTCTACCCGGCGCTTGCGACTTGGCTGCCGAAGGCGATCGGCTGGTGAACGCCATCAGGCGGCGCCGCATCGGGGCGCGTATCGCGATTCGTAGATTCGCCGCCAAAGGGATTTTGTCGCGCTAGCGCGGCGCCGGATCGCGCCCGGTATTGTTTGTCGGCCAAACCGGATTTGGCAGGGTGATCCTTCGTGCAACATTACGGCTTCTTTCCTCGCCGTTGCTCGGTGCTGCTCCTTCTCCGTTCCCTCGTCCCGCCCTCTCCGGCTATCCTGGCCCAAACCTGCTGCCTAGGAGATTCGCCATGAGCACCGCCCGTCATCCCCGCGCGCCCGAACTGGTCGGCGTGACGCTGCCGGATATCATGGACCGCTATGTCGGCCGCTTCCGCGAGAAGACGCCCGACTGGGCCGCCTTCGAGGATGCCAAGATCGAGGGTTACAAGCGCGCGCAGCATCGCTTCATCGGCGCTG
Organism: Rhodospirillaceae bacterium; assembly: GCA_028817685.1. GTDB lineage: Bacteria > Pseudomonadota > Alphaproteobacteria > UBA8366. The sequence continues at coordinate 3,344 of JAPPPC010000547.1, read as the reverse complement.
GCGGCTCCGGCAAGCACGAGGATCCGAACGCGATCCCGGCCGGCAATTTCACCCTGTCGATCATGTATGTGGAACCGGGGCAGGGCAACGCGGCGCACACCCATGAGGTCGAGGAATGCTTCTTCGTGCTGCAGGGTTTCCTCGACGTGTTCATCGAGGACGAGGCGGGCGAACAGCTCTGGACCCGGCTCGGGCCCTGGGAATGCATCGCCTGCCCGGCCGGCGTCATTCACGGCTTCGAGAACAAGAGCCTGGAGCCGGTCTATTTCCAGGTCATGCTCGGCCGCGGCAAGCCGGAAGCGATGGGCTATGCCGACGACAAACTGTTCGACCGTCGCGACGCGCATCTGAAGGAGGTGTAAGGCGATGGGGGCGATGTTCGACCGCAATCCGCTGCCCGAACAGTTCTGTAATATCGGCCGGCTGTGGGAGGCGCTGGAGGCGCGCGGGCTCGACGGGATCGTCGCGACCACGCCGCTGAATGTCTTCTATCTGTCGGGATTCAACGGCATCGCGCATAATTCCGACGAGCCGAGGCCCTATGCGGTGATCCTGTCGCGCCACGTGCCGGACCATCCGATTATGGTGGTCGCCGACTATTATGTGTCGAGCCTGATGGTGCAGCCGAGCTGGATCGAAGATATCAGGCCGTTCCGCGCGGTGATGATGGGGCTCGATATCGCACCGCAGGCAAGCGATATCGACCGCTTCATCCCGCAGGCCGGCGCCGACGCGGACTGGGTCGCCAAGGCACGCGAACAGTACCGGTTCGACATGGACAGCGTCGTGCGCGGCGCGCTCGCCGATCTGGGACTGGCGGATGGCGCGGTCGCCTTCGACGATATGGGTTACGGGTTGCGGCTCGGCGATGTCGATGTGGGCGACGGCTACGATCCGATGATGGCCGCCCGCATGGTCAAGACGGCGGAAGAGCTGACCTTGATCGAGCGCGCGACGGCGCTGAACCAGAAGGCGATCGAGCGCACCGTTGCGTCCTGGGACAAGGGCGCAAGCTGGCGCGATGTCAACCGCGCCTATCATCAGGCTGCGGTCGATCTCGGCGGCTTCATCCGCGACCCCGGCGGGATGGTGTGGGGCCACCCGCGCGGCGCCGACCCGGCGATTACCCTGCAGACCTGGCTTGAGTATTTCGAGGTCGAGGCCGGTACCCACATATTATTCGACTGCCATGTCACGCTCGATCTCTATTGCTGGGACGGCGGCAAGAGCTGGTGCGTCGGCGACACACCCAGCGCGTCGGCGCAGAAGACCGCGAAGGCGGTCGAGGCGGTGGCCGAGACGGTGCGCGCGGCGATGCGGCCGGGTAACAGGGTGAGCGAAATTCAGGCGCTGGGGCGCGAGACCTTCCGCAAATGCGGTGTGCCGGATGCCGATTCCGCGCTGATCTTTTTTCATGGGCTTGGCCTGTCGCACATGGATCTGGCGCTGAAGACGGCGGACGGCGAACCGAACGGTGACTGGGCGATGCAGGAGAACATGGTCGTCCCGCTGCATCTGCTCTATCCCGGCGGGGAGAACGAGCGGGTCTGGCTCGAGGATGTCATCGTGGTCGAAAGCGATGGCGGGCGGCCGCTGTTCGACTGGGGCTTCGAGCCCTTCATCGAGCTGTGACCGCTCCCTTCCAGACCTTCGTCACGGCGCGCGACGGGGCAAAGCTCAACACCTTCGTCTATCTGCCGAACGAGGGTGCGGGTCCGTTTCCGGTCATCCTGCAGCGCACGCCCTACGGCATCACCAAACCGCAGGGTGAGGCCATTCACGAACCGTCGAAGGGCTGGCTGCCTGATCCGGCCGAACCGATGCGCGGCTCGATCCTGCGCGGCTGGCAGGCGATCACCGCGCGGGGCTATGCGGCGGTCTATCAGGACACGCGCGGCCGCTACGGCTCGGAAGGCATGGACCGGGTCTATGCCGACGATGCGGCGGACGGGTTCGACACGCTGGACTGGACCGTCGCACAGCCCTGGTGCGACGGGAATATCGGCATGTCCGGTTCCTCGGCCGGGGCAACGACGACCTTTGCCGGCGCGAGCACATGCCATCCCGCACTGAAGGCCTTTTTCGCCCAGGTCGGCGCGGCCAGCATCTATGACGATGTCGTCTGCGAGGGCGGCTCGATCGAGATGGAGCGGCTCTGGCTCTGGGTGTCGAAGAACATCCCTGGCCTGTCGCCATCGCACCGCGCGCTGGCGATGCAACAGGCCGGCATTGACGCCGCCGCGCTCGAGGCCGCCGCAAAACGGGCCGCGGAACGGTACGACCGGCTGGAAGCGGCGCGCCACGACGATCCGCCTTACGTCAATTCGCCGGACTGGATGCGCCTGCCTTTGACCGGCTACCCCGATTTTTCGATCTGGCAACCCTTCCTGGACGAGATCCTGACCCACCCCGCGCCGGACGATTTCCGGGTCGCGCACGACTTCAGCCGCACCATCGAAGCGCCGGGCTTCCTGGCGACGACCTGGTACGACATCTTCCAGACCAGCATGATCCGCGCCTTCAACGAGATCCAGGCACGAACCGGCAATCAGCGGCTCTGGATCGGTCCGAACCATCACTATTTCATCTAGGAGACGAATTTCTGGCCGACCGATCCCTATTTCGACTGGTGCGACCATTGGCTGAGGGGTGTGGAGAACGGCGTCATGGACGGGCCGCCGGTGCGCTATGCGCCGCTGGCCTGGACCGAGGACCCTGGCGGTTACGTCGCGGATGATTGGCGGGCCGCCGAGGCGTGGCCGCCTATCGAAACGGAATCCCTGCGGATCTATCTATGCGGCGATGGCAGCCTTTCCGCCGAGGTGCCGGATGGCGGCACCCGAACCTATCGCTACGATCCGCGCAATCCCGTCCCGACATTGGGCGGCCGCAACATGTTGATCGATGCCGGCCCGCGCGACCAGCGACCGGTGCAGGCGCTGCCGCATTACGGGCTAACCTATCGCGGCCCGGCGCTCGACGAGGACTTGACGATCGCTGGACCCGTCACGGTCACGCTGCACGTTGCATCCGATTGCCCCGACACGGATTTCGTCGCCAAGCTGATCGAAGTGCTGCCGGATGGGCGCACCATGCTGCTGATGGACGGCGTCGTCCGCGCGATGTATCGCAACGGTGTGCAGGAACCGCTAGCGCCGGGTGACATCGTTGAACTCGACATCGGCCTGGCGCATATCCACCACACCGTCCGGGCCGGAAGCTGCCTGCAAATCGACATCACCAGCAGCAACTTTCCGCGTCGGGCGCGCAACACGAACAGCGGCAACCCGGTCTTGGCGAATGATACGGACGCGGATATCCGCGTCGCGACCAACAGTGTGCAT
>JAPPPC010000503.1 GCA_028817685.1 Rhodospirillaceae bacterium | reverse complement strand
ACGCCCACGCGGTCGCCCAGGCTCTCGATGGCGCCGCCGTGATCGTCCCAGCGGGCGAACGCTGGCCCGACGGCACGATCCGCCCCGCCATCGAGGACTGGATTGGCGCCGGTGCCATCATCAGCCATTGCCATGGCACGAAGTCACCGGAAGCGCGGCTCGCGGAGGCGGCCTTTCAAGCGGTTGCGGACCAGTTGGAAGCAGTGTTGCGCGACGGCGCATCCGGGCAGGAACTCGTCTCGCGCGGCTACGCGCACGACATCGCGCCCTGCGCAGCCCTGGACGTCAGCGAATGCGTGCCGGAGCTGATCAACGGCTACTACAGATCAGCTCCCTAAACCGCCGCGATTGTCTGCACCTCAACCAGGAACTCCTCTTTTACCAAACGGTCGACCATCAGCAGAGTGTTCGGCGGATAGGCACCGTTCGGGAAGAAGTTCGGGAATTCGCGCAGGCGGAACTCCATGAAGTTGGGGATATCTTGGCTGTGCACCAGATAGGTGGTGAACTGCACCACATTGCCCCAGCCCGCACCCTCGGCGGCGAGCGCCTTTTCGATGTTGCCGAAGACCTGGACACATTGCGCGTCAAAATCACCGATGCCGACGGAGTTGCCTTCCTTGTCGGCCGACAGCGAACCCGCGATGAACAGGAACTCGGACGCCTTCACCCGCGTGACCTGCGAGTACTGCCCCAGCGGCGTGCCCAGGCTGTCCGGATTATAGATCTTAATGTCGGCGGTCATGTCTCACTCCCCTCGTTCAATCTGATTTCAGGCCCTTCACGACCTTTTCGCTAAGCAGTTGCACGGCATCGTCGAAGGACGGGTTGACGCCGTCTGCCGGTTGGATTTCGGCATCGACGGTGCGGGCGTGCGAACGGCGCGTCGCCGACGACATGATCGGCTCCATGCCGAGTTCGGCCAGGTTCTCCATCACCTTGTCCACTTCCTCCATCCGGCGCTTGGCGTGGTTGGTGTGGCTGGCGGTCAGCGACTTGACCATGCCCGGAAAGGTGCGGTCATCGATATCGGCGAAGCAGGCCAGGACCTCGTCGGTCAGGCCGGCGCGGTGCGCGGCCACCATGCATTCCACGCCGAGCGCTTCCAGCCCTTTGACCATGATCGAGCGGATGATCTTGACGGATGAGGAGTCGCCGGCGCGGTCGCTCATCACACTCACGTCGAAGCCAAGGGGCGCCATCCAGGCGGCCGCCCGCTCGGCCATGGGTCCGGACAGTACGAACGGCGCACGGTAACCGTAGGTACTGAATCCGCCCATGGCTGCGATATCGACATAATGGACACCCGCCGCCTCGACCCGCGCCGCAATGTCGGCCTTCTGCTTACCGGTTAGCGTGTTGACGTCGAGATACAGCGTACCGGGCTTGAGATGTTTGCACGCCGCCTCCGCCGCGTCCTTGGCGTCGGTGCCGGTTACCACTGAAATCACCACATTGGCAGCGCCCAGCGTTTCACTGTAGCGATCGTCGATCTCGACGCCGATCTCGCGTGCCCGTTCGGTGATCGCCGGCCCTCGGACATTGTCCTTCTGGGCGGTATCCACGGCTAAAATACGCCGCGTCACGCTGTCGCCGCGCCAGTGCTCCGCCAGTCCGCGGGAGATCGCCGTCCCCGCCTCTCCGAGGCCCAACAGAGCGACAGCCGTTATTTCTTCAATCGCCTTTTCCGTCATCTCTTCTTTCCCGAAAATTCCTTTTCTCGTTCCCGCACAGTATAAACGCCGCGGCGGCGGGTTCGACCGCTACCGGGAACAATCAACGGAATGCAGGTTGGAAAATGGTCATGCTCGGCAGACCGGGGTTCTGCGTCGCAACTGAAATATCGCGCCCTCCCGCAGAGTTGCTGGAACGGATCGCGGCATTTCCCGCATCCATCTTGGGCGATGCGCTCGCCCATCGCGGGAACATGGACGCGGGCATCGCACCCGTGCGCACCGATACACGACTCTGCGGCACCGCAATTACGGTGAGCACCAAACCGGCGGACAATTTGATGGCGCATGTCGCCTTGAAAATTGCGCAACCGGGCGACGTCATCGTCATCGATGCGAAGGGCGACCAAAGTTGCGCGCTGTGGGGCGACCTAATGGCGCGTGCGGCAAAGGCCAAGGGCGTTGCCGGGCTGGTCGTCGACGGACCCGTCCGCGATTTGGAAGAATTGATCGAATTTGGTTGGCCAGTCTATAGCCGCGGCGCCAACCCGCGTGGCCCGGAAAAGAACGGCCCGGGCGAGGTAAACTTGCCAATCTCCTGCGGCGGTATCGTGGTCAATCCCGGCGACATTGTCTTGGGGGACGGCGACGGTGTGATCGTGATCCCGCCAGACATGGCCGAAGCTGCGATCGCCGGCGGTGAAAAACGGATCGAGGCCGAGAAGGAGATTCTTGAGGCCGTCGAATCGGGCAACCGATGGCCGTTCGATATAGACACGCCTCTGCGCGCAAACGGTGTGCTCCGCGACGGAGAGACGCTCTGATGGGTTACAAAATACTCATCACGGCGCCGACCCTGGCGGACAGGGCAATGGCGATGCTCGACGAATTGGAAGCTACCGTCTTTACCATTCCGGACGGTGCGCCTGACTCGCTGATTTACGATATCGCCTCGCGCGAGCAGGTCGACGGCATCATCGTGCGCATCGGCGAAATAGACGCGAAGGTTATCGACGCGTCCGCCAATCTGCGGGTGCTGTCGAAGAACGGCATCGGCGTCGACAATGTCGACTTGGAGCACGCAACGCGCAAAGGCATTCCGGTCGTCAACGGCCGCAATTCCAATTCGCAGTCCGTCGCCGAACACGCGCTCGGCATGATGATCGCGCTGCTGAAGGATTTCCGCCGTCTCGACAGCAGCGTCCGCAACGGAAATTGGGAGAAGGCGACCTATCACGCAATTAAACTGTAGGGACAACGTGCCGGGCTGATCGGGTTCGGCGGCAACGGGCGGGCGTTGGCCAAATTGCTGCTGCCGTTCGGCGTTCGCATCTCGGCCTACGACCCCTACCTAGAAGACGACGCTTTCTTCGAGGGCATTACCCGCGCCGCCACGCTGGATGATTTTATCGCCGATATCGATATTCTGAGTATCCATTGCCCGCGCACGCAGGAGACTGAAAACATGGTCGATGCCGCACGGTTCGCGCAGATGAAATCCTCCGCCTACCTGGTCAATTGCGCGCGCGGCGGCATTGTCGACGAAACCGCTCTGGTCGCCGCCCTACAGTCCGGCGACATCGCTGCGGCGGGAATAGACGTCTTCGACGTCGAGGCCCCGCCCAAGGACCACCCGCTGTGGCAATTGTCGAACGTCCTGCTGAGCCCGCATATCGCCGGTGTCACCCATGAATCCTTCGAGCGGATGGGCACGATGGCGGTGGAAAACGCCTATAAGATCCTGAACGGTGAACCGATCGACCCGGACTGCGTGGTCAATCCGGAGGCGCTGGCTTAAACGGTTACGAGCAAGTTCGAAAGAGGCAAACGGCGCCAATCGGTTCCCCCTCACCCTACCTTCTACCCAAGGATAGGGCTGGGGTGAGGGAAGACTGCAACGGATTAAATGGAATTACGCATGCAAGACATACTGAACGCAGGCCTGTCGCCAGAGGAAATCGATCGACGTTTCGAGGCGTCTGGCGAGCGCATGACAACCCCCTGCTATGACGGTGACATGGTTTGGCGGGTCTGGGGTGAAGGGCCGCCGCTGGTACTTTTGCATGGCGGCTACGGGTCGTGGCGCCACTGGATCAAGAATATCGGCCCGTTGTCGCAGCGCCGCCGCGTATTCGTCGCGGACAACCCGGGACTGGGCGACTCCGCCTCCGTGCCCCTGCCCCATAGTGGCGAGAAGCTCGCCGCGGTGATCGTCGAAGGCATCGACCAACTCATCCCCGTGCCGGAGCGGTTCGACCTGGTGGGCTTCTCCTTCGGCGGGTTGCTCGGCGGTCATGTGGCTTCGATGATGGGCGATCGGGTGCGCAATCTCGTGGTCATCGCGCCGGGCGGGCTCGGCATTGCACGAACGACCGAACGGCCCCCGCTCGCCAAAATTCGCCCACACATGTCGGAACAGGAACTCGTCGATGCGCACCGGCACAATCTTTCCGTCATCATGTTCCACGACATGGAAAAGATCGACGATTTGGCGCTTTACCTGCAGCAGGAAACGGTGAAACGCGCCCGGGTGAAAAGCCCACTGATCGCGCGCACCGACACGCTTGCGCGCGTTCTACCCAACATCACGGCCAACATGAACGCGATCTACGGCGAAATGGACGACGCCACCGGCGACGGGCTGGAGCGGCGGCAAGCTCTCTTCCGCAGCATCCATCCGGACATCGACTTCCGCGTCATCGACGGCGCGGGTCACTGGGTGATGTATGAGACGCCTGAGATCTTCAACACGATGGTGCAGGAGATGATCGGGCGCGAATAGCCCCTATTCCGCCGCCGCGGCCAAGGTAAACCCATACTGCTTGTCGAGTTCGAGCTCACGCAGGATATCGAGCCCGCGCTGCAGCGCTTCGCCCTGGAACCCGGTCAGCGGCCGCCGCAGGTCACCGGCCGGCAGACCGACCGCACGCATCAGCGACTTCACCGGCACCGGATTGATCGCCGAATAGGTGAAGTGCAGCATCGGCAGCATCCGCAACCACATCTGCTTGAAGTTCTCCGCGTCCTCGTAGCTCTCCCAAGGCTTGGAGATAACCGTCATCTCAGCCGGGATGATATTGCCCGACATGTTCGCGGTACCGTGCCCGCCAAGGGACATGGTCGGCACGACGAGGCCCAGATTGGGCGAGTCGCAGCACATCAGCGACATGTCGGGGTTTCCGGCAGCCAGCTTTGCCGCCTGCCCGACCCGGCCGGTTGATTCCTTGTTGACGACGATGTTCGGATGTTCGGCCAGGCGCAGGATCGCTTCCGCTGACAGGTCCGTCGTCACACGCGGTGGATTGTTGTAGATGCCGACCGGGATATCGCTCGCGTCCGCGACATCGAAGAAGAACTGCTCGATATCCGGCTCCGGCGCGCAGATATAGGCCGGCGCGGCGATGATCGTGCCGTCCGCACCATTCGCCGCCGCATGGCTCACATAGCCTTCGGGAGTCTGCGGGTTGTGGCCGGTACAGCCGTAATATGACTGCATACCGCCGGTGTTGAA
>JAPPPC010000714.1 GCA_028817685.1 Rhodospirillaceae bacterium | reverse complement strand
GCGCACAAGTCATCAGACTCCGTTGCAATCAGAGCCTGTTCGATAGTTGCAATAGTGCGGAAAAGGACGGTATCCGTTATCTCGTGCAGCGCTTGCCCGCCGGCACCTACTACATGACAATGGTGTTCGCGGGATACCATGAAGTCGTGGTGTCGAAAAATTCAGTGGCGATCGATATCAAGCCGGGCGTTGTCAACTATACCGGCAATGTTCGCGTCGATCTGCCGCTCTTCAGGTTTCAAGACGTCAGAGTTCGCGCTCTTGTCGGAAACAACGCTTTCGTCGTGGAATTGCTCAAACGATACAAAGACATCACTGCAAAGACCGAGTTTAGGGAAGCCACAATTCTTAAACTCGATTGCGACTTGGACGACGGGCTGAAGGCCTGCTATTGAGCCCGCCGGAAAGGCGGGACCAGTCAGTCGATTTAAGGCGAGACAGTTGAAGCGCCTCGAAGTCAGCGCACTGTGACCGCGATCATACTGTCAGTCGGTTACTCCATTTATGGTTAACCTTGTTAGGGGGCGGGGCTCACGAACAATCCTGTAACAACAAAGGATGAGTCCCACATGTTATCTGTTTTTCGACCACTCCTTCCCGTCGCGGCCATGGCAGCGCTGTCGTTCGGCTTCGTCATTCAGGCGGCAAATGCCATTCCGATCAGCATTACGAATGCCGGATTCGAAGACGTCAGCGGACAGTCGACGTTCAATGAATTCACTTTCGGAACGCCCACAGGCTGGAACCTGCACGATCCGAACGGCATCATTCCGGATACCGATGTCTTTACCGGAACGCTGCTTCCAAACGGTACAGACTTCTTTAACAGCGTTGCACCGGAAGGCGACCGTGTCGCCCTTCTGTTCAACCGGGGCCGGCGCGATGAGGGCGAATATGGTTATGTCCAAACGTTGGGCGACACCCTGCAAGCCAACACCCGCTACACGTTGAGTGTCGCGGTCGGCAATATCGCATCAGGAAACGCGGAAAGCGGTGAGTTCTTCGATTTGAGTGGGTTCCCCGGGTACCGGGTCGATCTGCTTGCCGGTGGCGATGTCATCGCACAGGACCTGAATTCTCTCGTGATCGCCGAGGGTGAGTTTCTCACCTCGGAAATCATATTCGAAACCGGAGCCGCGAATGCGGAACTCGGTCAGGCCCTCGGCATCCGGCTCGTCAATCTCAACGTGACGCCGGGTGGGCTCGGATCCATCCCGGATCTGGAGGTAGATTTTGACGATGTAAACCTCGATGCAACCGCGTTGCAGGTGTCCGAACCCGGCGGTTTGGCGCTTTTCGGCCTCGGCCTCATCGCCTTGGCACGGCGTGTACGCCAACGAAAGACTTCGTAAGGAACCAACACCGCGCGAATCTCCCTACTGGAGATTCGCGTACGCCTTAAGCAACACACACGCACGACTGCTGACGGCTACGCCGTGCATCACTTTTTTAACCTATCTCGAAGATTGGGCGGCCAGGTGATCCGCTGCATTGAAGTAAGGCAGGTTATCGCGCGACGAACTGCCGATCGCGGCAAGCCGTTCGGTAATGCGGATCGCCTTTTGATATTTCCGCTCGCACTCCTCGCGCGTATGGGTCTCGAACATCGACCCAGCCAAGGAAATACCGTAATGCGCCTGGAGCGTTCGGATCTGTGTACCGGCGAACATCCCATCGGCGATGAGTGATAAGTTGAACTCTGGCCGCGCAACGATTTGAATCTTGTTCTCGACGAGATAACCGCGAAGCTTCGCCTCGGCTTCCAGGGCAATATCCCAGTAATCGGATTCGGTCTGTGTCGGCTCGCCCGAGACGTCCCGGAAGGCCATACAGAAGGCGAGGAAGACCTGTTCGTCCTCGGTCGCCGTCTTCCAGGCGGTGCTACCCAGGCTGCTCCACACGGACAGGTCCATATCGGCGAAGACTTTCGGGACCCTGTCGAAAAACAAACGATGCAGCCCGTTTTCGTTCAAGGTGCTGCCTAGTTTCTGCTCCGTGTAGATATCGACCGCGGCATAGGTTCCGCACACGGGACACGTATCGTCCTGAAACGCGTCCTTTCGGTAAATATGCGAACACCGCTTGCTGTCCGGGAGTTCGTTCTTGCACAACAGATAGGTGGCAGCCCCCTCCTCGCCATCCTGCTGTTCGCCGATCCAATTGAAGCGATTGACGAACTGCTTATAGGACCCGCGGTGGCTCCACAGGCTCCATTCCAACTTCTCCACCGGTCCGAACGTGCTCCAGTTCGAGCTCACATCGATGATGACGCATTGCGCCTTGCCCGGTGCGGTTCGCAATCCGCGCCCGACGGACTGGCCCCACAGCACTTTGGACAAAGTCGGCCGGAGATGGACGATGATGTTGCAGTGGGGGTTGTCCCACCCTTCCGCCAAAACACCGACAGAGACCATCGCTTCGATCTCTCCGGCTTCGTGGCGGGCAAGCAGTTTCATGCGTTCCCCGATCGGCGTGGCGGCGGTGACAATGGCCGCCTCGATCCCGGCGCTCTGGATCTTCTCCAGCGTCTTTTCCGCGACGCTCACATCGGCGCAAAACCAAGCCGAGATCGGTGGGATTGTGAGCTTCTCCCGCTCCTCTTTATAGCTCCACAAGGCGTAGTCGATCATCGACGATTTGATGATCGCCGGTGCCAGTTTTGCGACAGGAAAATCGCCCGAACTGATATCGATGTCGCCCAGATTGAGGTCATGAACGAAATGGGGCCGGTACACCGGCTGCACCAAGACGCCTTCCTCGATCAGACTCTCGATATTCGCGCAGTCGATAATGGCGTCGAAGGCGAGATTTAGCTGATCGCGCTGGTCGCCGGTCCGGCGCTCGGGTGACGCGGTCAGACCGATGAATTGGGCGTCAGGCTTGCCGTCCTTATCAAACGCGTCGAGCAGCTTTTTATACGCCGTGCCGTTCGGCGAAACGCGGTGCGCCTCGTCGACGATGATGAGATCCGCCTTCGGAATGGCGTCCAGCAACACTTCTTTAGCCCGCATATTGGTCGAGAGCAGGATGTCATAGTCCTCGAAGGCGGGGCCTGTGGCGGAAACCGAAAGCTTGCGGACATTGTGCTTCTCCGCCAGCGCCTTTTCGAGCTGCTCCAGCAGGACGAGTCGATGGCACAGCACGACGATTTTCTTGCCGCTATAGAACCGCTCGACCAGCTCGCTCGCGAGCACGGTCTTACCCGCGCCGGTCGGCGCCTTCAGGATGAAACGACGGTGTTGGGCAACGATCGACGGGAACCTGTCGATGATTTCCTGCTGCCATGTTCTGAGATGCATGCACGGCGTATATCAAAGTATACGCGTTTGTGCACGGGCGACGGCTCTCGAATGCGATTTTATCCCTACTTCCGCGGCCGGTACCCTTTCGGCGGCCAGACAATCAGGGCGATCAACGGATAGACCAGCAGCGACGTCCAGAGGAACAGATTGAAGGCGTTAATGTAGCCGATGGTCGTCGCCTGGCGCGTCACCTCGCCGGCAATATTCGTGAGACCGACTGTGGTCTCGATATCCCAATGTTCCAGCGCATCTGCCAGCCGCAAGCGTTCGCTGAACGGATTGATCCACTGCACCATGTCGCTGTAATTGATTTTCTGGCTGTGGAAGATGACCACATAGCTGGCCGAGATGTAGTAGCTGGAGGCGATCGAGCGGACGAAGTGGAAGATCGCCGACCCATCCGCCGTGCGGCGCGGATCGAAATTCGAGAAGGTGACCAGGGTCATGGGCACCCAGATACATCCGACGCCGAAGCCCTGAACAATCATGAGCCAGGCGATCTCTCCGAGCGACACGTTCATGTCGAACTGCAGCATCACCAGCGCCGCGTAGGTCTGCAGGCCGAAACCGATCATGAACAGGAGCCGCGGGTCCCAGCGGTGCGCGAAGGCGATCATGAACACCTGCGACAGCATCGTGCCCAAACCACGCGCGCCGATGAAGAGGCCGGCGGTGAGCTCGGGTATGCCGCGCAATTGCTGCATCATAGCGGGCATCAACACCATGGGCGTCACGAACAGCATGCCGAAGACCAGCGTGATGCCGACCCCCAGCGCGAAATTGCGCTCCAACAGCAGCCGTGGATCGAGGAACGGCCGTTCGCTTGTCAGACTGTGCACCAGAAAGATCCAGCCAAAGATCACCGCGCCGGCGGCTTCGATAATGATTTCCAGCGACTCGAACCAATCTTCCCGCTCGCCGCGGTCGAGCATGAGCTGCACGCAGGAAACGGCGATCGCAAGGCTGAGGAAGCCGGTCCAGTCGAGTTTCTGCCGCTCCTCACGCGGCGGGTCGGGCTTGATGAAGGCCAGCACGCCGACCAGCGCGATAACAGCGAGCGGCAGCAGGATGAAGAACACCCAGCGCCAGGAGATCTCTTCGCTGATATAGCCGCCGGCCAGCGGTGCGATCGTTGGCGTGACGCTGACGCCCATGCTGTAGATCGCGGTGGCGAAACCGCGCCGTTCGCCGGTGAACTCGTCGATGACGACCGATTGCGAAATCGGCGTGAGCGGCGAGCCGAAGCCAGACTGCAGCACGCGCCAAAAGACGAGCTCGGCCAGCGAGTTGGACAGGCCGCACATCAAGGTCGCGACGCCGAACCCGACGGTCCCCCAAATCATGCAGCGCTTGCGCCCGAAACGATTCGAAAACCAACCCGCGAGCGGAATGGTCACCGCCGTCGCAATCAAATTGGCGGTGACAACCCAGGCGACCTGATCGGGACTGGCCGACAACGCCCCCTGGATTTGCAGCAGCGATACGTTGGCGATCGTGATCGTGGTCGCGTAGAGCGTCGTGACCAGCGTGCAGGTGATGATGAGCCACACGGTCCTTCAGCCTCTTGCGTGATCGGTGTTCATGTCAGCCATGCCGGCGCTTGGTGGACGATTTCGCGGCGCTCGTGCCGCGTGCAGGGTATCGGAAGTGACGGCAAGTCCGTAGCCCGAAGTCAACCGCACAGCACAGCCCGGCATTTTCGCAAGGCGCCGCCCGCTCTTGCGGCACGGGTTGTCTTGACCTGCGGGGGTGGGCGGGCCGTACAATTACTCCCAGAACGTAAAGCGGCGCGCAACCGCGTCCGCATGCACCACGCAATTCAGGGAGAAAACAACCATGCCGTTTTATGAAAGAGGCGATGTCCGCATCCAATACGAAGAAGT
>JAPPPC010000342.1 GCA_028817685.1 Rhodospirillaceae bacterium | reverse complement strand
GCGGGCGCCGGACCGACGGCTTCCGCGGTTGTCGCCGACATCGTGGATATTGCGCGCGGCCGCCAGACCCCGACATACGGTGTCCCGGTCGAGGCGCTGATACCGGTGCAGATCCGGCCCATGGACGAGCGGGTCGGGCTTTATTACGTCCGGGTGATGGTCACGGACAAACCCGGCGTGTTTGCCGATATCGCCGGCGCGTTGCGCGATTCGCAAATTTCCATCGAGTCGGCGATCCAACGCGGCCGTGCGGAAGGCGGGGTCGTCCCGGTTGTCTTGACGACGCACGAGACCAAGGAGGCCGCAATGCGGCAGGCGCTGGAGCTTATAGCGGGTCTCGACAGTGTTGCCGAGCCGCCACGCATGATTCGGATCGAAACCGCTTAGAATCCTATTTCCGACGCGGGTCAGCCGTTTTAAGCTTCGGACCACCAAGATCGAAATTATCAGGCCGTTCGTCCGAACGACTGCCTGTCCTGTTGGGAGTGCATCTTTATGAGTGAGAACGCGAGCACCATGGACCGCAATCTGGCGCTGGAAGCGGTGCGGGTCACGGAAGCGGCGGCCCTGTCCGCGTCGCGGTGGATGGGCCGCGGCGACGAGAAGGCCGCAGATCAGGCTGCTGTCGATGCCATGCGCGACGCGCTGAACAGCCTGTCAATCGATGGCACGGTCGTCATCGGCGAAGGCGAGCGCGATGAGGCGCCGATGCTCTATATCGGCGAGAAGGTCGGTAAGGGCGACGGGCCGAAAGTCGATATTGCGCTGGATCCGTTGGAAGGGACGACGATCACGGCGAAAGGCGGGACCAACGCGCTGGCGGTCATCGCCATGGCGGATGAGGGTAACTTCCTGAACGCGCCGGACGTCTACATGGATAAGATCGCCGTCGGCGGCGGCCTGCCGGAAGGGGTCGTCGATATCGACGCAGAACCGATCGAAAACCTGACCAATCTGGCCAAGGCGAAGAACAAGAACATCTCCGATCTGGTCGTTTGCATTCTCGACAGGCCGCGCCATGCCGATCTGATCAAGGCGGTGCGCGATTCCGGTGCGCGGATCATGCTGATTTCCGACGGTGATGTTTCCGGCGTTATCGCAACCTCCAGCGTAAGCAGCGGCGTTGATATCTATGTCGGGAGCGGCGGCGCGCCGGAAGGCGTTCTCGCCGCGGCGGCGCTGCGTTGTATCGGCGGTCAGATGCAAGGCCGGCTGCTGTTCCGTAATGACGATGAGCGGGCGCGGGCTGCCAAATGGGGCATCACGGATCTCGACCGGGTCTACAGCATGCTCGACCTGGCGGCGGGCGATGTGATGTTTGCCGCGACCGGCGTAACCGACGGCACGATGGTGCAAGGCGTGCGGCGCCGGGGTGGCGGCGCCTTTACGGAATCCATCGTCATGCGGTCCAAGAGCGGCACCGTCCGAAAAATCAGTTCGGAGCATGATTTCACCCGCAAGACCGGTTTCCGCTTCGCTGAGGAATGACTGAAGCGGGCTTCCTCGGCGTAACGCGCTCGTTGGGGGGCAAGCGCTGGCGGACACGAGGGGAAGATGATCGCCTCGCGCTGGCGCTATCGCAGCGTTTCGATCTGCCCGAAGCGGTGGGCCGGGTCATGGCCGCGCGTGGGATATCCCTGGAAGACGCGCCGGGGTTTCTGAAACCGGCGCTGAAGGAGTTGCTGCCCGACCCGTCGCATCTGAACGATATGGACGAGGCGGTGGACAGGCTGGTTGCGGCCGTCCAGCAGGGCGAAACAATCGGTATTTTCGGCGACTACGACGTCGATGGCGCGACGTCGTCCGCCCTGTTGTCCCGTTTCTTCGCCGCCGTCGGCGCACGAACCCGCATCTACATTCCCGACCGCCTGAAGGAAGGCTACGGGCCGAATGCCGACGCGCTCGCCGCACTGGCGGCGGAAGGGCTCCGCATCGTTATCACCGTGGATTGCGGGATCACCGCCTTCGAGCCCCTGGAAGCGGCGGCGGCGACGGGGCTGGAGGTGATCGTCGTCGATCATCACGTCGCTGAGCCGCGTCTGCCGCGCGCGCGGGCCGTCATCAACCCGAACCGGCTGGACGACGACAGCGCGTACGGTCAGCTGGCTGCGGTGGGGGTTTCCTTTTTGTTGGCGGTCGCAGTCAATCGCGGTCTCCGGCAAGCCGGCTGGTACGAGGGGCGGGATGAGCCCAACCTGCTGGGATTGCTTGATCTCGTGGCGCTCGGCACGGTGTGCGACGTGGTGCCGCTGACGGGGGTGAACCGTGCCTTCGTCAGACAAGGGCTGACGGTGATGGCGCGCCGGCGCAACCTCGGTCTTGCGGCCTTGGCCGATGTCGCGGGCGTCAGTGAGGCACTAAAGGCCTATCATGCCGGATTCGTGCTCGGCCCGCGCGTCAATGCGGGCGGCCGGGTCGGCGAGTCGGGCCTCGGGGCAACCTTGCTGATGACCGAGAATGCGGAAGAGGCGCGCGCAATCGCGAAACGGCTCGACGACTACAATCAGGAAAGACGGGCGATCGAGGCCGCCTGCCTCGATACCGCCATTGAACAGGTCGAGGCGGAGGCGGCACAAGGCAATCTCGATGATGGATTGATCTATGTCGCAGCCGAAGGGTGGCATCCCGGCGTCATCGGCATCGTCGCGAGCCGCCTGAAGGATCGCTACAACAGCCCGGCCTGCGTCGTCGCCTATGAGAACGGCGTCGGTAACGGCCCTGGCCGTTCCGTCCGCGGGGTCGATTTGGGGGTTGCGGTCGTGGCCGCGCGGCAGTCGGGATTGCTGATCAATGGGGGCGGTCACCCGATGGCTGCCGGCTTCACGGTGGCGCGTGATCAGGACGCCGCGTTCCGGCATTTCCTCAGCGAAAGAATTGCGGCGCATGCCGGCGATGACGGGATCGTCGCCGAGTTGGGGGTCGATGGATGCCTGCAACCCGGGGGCGCCAATGTTGAATTTATCGAGTCGCTGGAACATCTGGCGCCCTTCGGCGCCGGCAATGCGCGGCCCCGTTTCGTTTTTCCCGCCGCGAGGGTGCTCAAGGCCGATATCGTCGGTCGGGATCACGTACGCTGCTTTATCGGTGGCGAAGATGGCGGCCGGATCAAGGGGATCGCCTTCCGGGCTGCGGATCAGCCGCTCGGCCAAGCCTTGCTGTCGTTCGGTGGTTTGCCCCTGCATATTGCCGGGCATTTGGAGCGCGACAGCTGGCGCGGTCGGGACGAAGCGCAGATGATTATCGAAGACGCGGCGAAGATTGCCTAATTTGATCGTTTCGGCGCGATTTTACGTTTTCAGGCGGGTCGCGACCTGGGTCATTTCGTCGACGACGCGAACCGTTTGCGCGGCGGAGGAATAGGCGCGCTGCGCGATCACCATGTCGCTGAACTCGCCCGCCAGATCCACGGTCGATTCTTCCAAGCCATTCGGCACGAAGTTAGCTAAGTCGGATACGTCGGCTTCGACCAGGCGGATATCGCCGGATTCGGGGCTCACCGTGAAATTGGTGCCCTGCGCGGTGGCGAGCAGGTTTTCGGCACGAACCAGGGCGACCGGCAACTTCGCGATACCCTGCGTGAGGCCATTGCTGAACTGACCGACCACCTCGCCGGCCGAGTTGAAAGAAATGTCGGTCAGGATGCCGGCCGTGTTACCGTTTGCCTGGGTAATGGCCGGCGTGAAGCTGCCGTCGAACTGAGTCATCAAGGAAAAGTCTACCGCGATCGAACTTGCCGCCGCGGCAGCCGGGTTGGTCCAGGTGATGGCAACGGTCTGATTGGCGGGTGCGACCAGATTGCCGGAGGCGTCAAAAGTCATGGAGGCAGGCGAGCCGCTGGTCACCGTGCCGTCGGGGGTCGAGACGACCAGATCCCATGTATTTATCGCGGCGTTCTTGGTGAAGTCGAACAACAGCGTGTGCGCGTTGCCCAAATCGTCGAACACACCGACATTGAGGTCGAAATTCGCACCGGTCGCGGATTCTGCGGGCAGGTTGGCGCCGATGGACGCGGTGGTTGTTGCCGCCGCGTCGGAGCCCGCCGCACCGCTGTCGATCCGAATGGGTTGCAGGGAACCAACCGCAGTCCCGACGGTGAAGCCGCCGGCGCCGTCGCTGGGCCAGCCGAGGACGAAATTGCCGTTCCGGTCGGCCAGGAAGGCCTGTTCTGCGGTACCGGTGCCGACCAGGGTGCGATCGAGCGACCCGGCGCGCGTGAGTTGCACGTCGCCGGACAAATCCTGTTGCGAGTTCGTGACCAGGAACCCCGTGCCGTCGATGGCGATATCGAAGTTTCGATTGGACGTCAGGATATTGCCTTGGCGTTCGATCAGGTTACGCGTGCGGCTGTTCAAGCCGCTGAATTGCTGGAACACACCGCCATCACCGGTATGCACCATTTCCGCAAACTGCGTATCCGTTGCCTTGTAGCCTTCCGAAGTCAGGTTGGCGATATCCTGGCTGATTCCGGCAAATGCTTCGGTATGTCCGCGAAGCGCCGAAATTCCTGGCGTGAAGAACCCAAATGCCGTCATGCGTCTCTATCCTTGCGGCGGAAATTTCCCGCATCATCCATGTTTGCCATTTCTCACTGCAAACGAGATGCCACAATCTTGGAGGATAGAAGGGGTTATTTTCAATGAGATGGCCCGCCGGGCCGGAGATTTTTAAACCGCTCTGGCGGAAGAATGATCCCGTCCAGGGCAAGCTTTGCCGGGCCGGGCGGATTCAACTGAATTTGCGGTGTTCGTAGGGCTTGACCAAAGCAGCCTCGCCCCTTAAATCTGCGGCCCAGTGTCCCCATCGTCTAGAGGCCTAGGACACCGCCCTTTCAAGGCGGCAACACGGGTTCGAATCCCGTTGGGGGCACCAATTTCCTACATAGTGGGCCGTACTTGAAGGCGCTAAGCCGCCGATTCCGAGCCCCAGGTGATTTCCTCGCTGACATACTCGACGCCGAACAGGTTGTTCAGCCCGTCGAAGAGTTCCGAGAAATTCTCGTTGGGCATGCTCTGGCCGTAATGCTCGACGTACCATTTCCAGAGATTGATGCTGTGGGTCGCGACGGAGACGTTGGAGGCCAGCGACAGGTAGGATGCGTCCGAATTCTGCAGGAAACTCATGAAGCCCTGCGGCTGACCTTCAGGGACGCACAAATTGTAGCTTTGTCCTTATTCGTTAAGTCCCTTTTTGA
>JAPPPC010000443.1:3092-5197 GCA_028817685.1 Rhodospirillaceae bacterium | reverse complement strand
CCCGAACGCCGCCCTACACGCGCCGACCCTGATGATCGGCGAGAAGGCGGCGGCATTGGTGCGGGGAGACGCAGGGCGGGGCGGCCGGGTTTGACTGGTGGATCGATGCCTGTACCTCGGTCCCGTGCCATACGCGGTCCAACAGGGGCCTGTCCGTCCTGGAGCTGCCTCAACCTGCCGAAAACTGGCGGCGTCTATCGTTTTCAAGCGGTGCGTTCGCCGGAACCGCACGATGGATGCGATCGCGCAGTCGTCCAATGCATTGCGCAAGCGAGCCGGTTTCAAACCACCCGAACGGACGCTTGTTGACCTGCTGACGTTAGCCTGTCATTCCTGCTTGGAATTCCATCTTTAATTGCATTCGAAGAAGATACGTCATGCACTCATCCAAAGTCCGATTTCCGATTTTCCTGCTCATCGCTTTCATGTTGGCTTCTTGCGCAACCGGAAAATCCGTAGAAAAGGCCTCCCAGGATGCCGGGACGGCGCGCGTATTCGACGCGGCATTCGACGATGTGAAGCCCGCGACCCTGGAGAGCATGAAATCTTCGGATCTGGGTATCAACGTCAAACGGACCTATCAGAACGACGACGGGTTCAACATCATCTTCAACAAAACGATTTCCGCCTTCAGCTGGGGATCCGTGGGACGCGTGCTGGTCCAAAGAGTCGACGAGAAAAAGACGAAAGTCTTCGTGTATGCGGCAGCAAGATGGGGCGCCGGTACCTCGGAAGACACGTTCGCGACCTCTATTTTCGACGGTGTCGCGAGCCGCATAAGGAGTAAATAAAAATGCGGCTACTTAGACGTCGAGGTCTCTCCGAAACTAACTGACCTTCCACCGTAGCCCGGACACCTAACCCGGCCACACTTCAGCCACGTCCCGGGCCAACCACCGCACCAGCGCGGCGTTCACTTCCACCGGCTTCTCCTGCGCCATCCAGTGGCCGCTGTCGATCGTGTGTTCGGTCAGGTTCCGGCACAACGCCCGCATCGGTTCGGGCAGGCGGGAGGTGACGCAGTCGCAGGTGTAGTCGTAGGCGGCGGTCAGGAACAGGACGGGCATGTCGAGCCGGCCGGCATTGACCGCCCGTTCGTTATAGGCGGCGTTCGCCGCGTGGTTCATGTACCAGGAGGCGCCGCCGAACATGCCGTTCCGCGATAGCGCCTCGGCGTAGATGCGGAGTTCCGCCTCGCCGACCACGTCATCGTCGCGCGGCAGGTCCGGCGCTTCTGCCGCGCCGCCGAACCAGCCGCCATCTTTGCGCGTGTGGGCGTTGCGCCATTTGCGGCGGTCGTAGTCGGGGACGCCCTTGCGGAACAGCGCTTTGATGGCGGTCGTCGGGTTGGCGTCGAAGGGGGCGATGGCGCGGGCGAAATCCTCCTCGTAGAAGCGCTGATATTCCCACTGCCCGTAAGGGAACTCGTCCTCCGGGTAGGTTTCCCGGTCGACCAGCGGCAGGAACGCGTCATAGCCGCGTTCCAGGGTGGCGTAGGGCACGCAGAGATTGGCGACGCCGTGGCAGCGGCCCGGGTGATGGCTGGCGATGCTCCAGACGACGGGCGAGCCCCAATCGTGGCCGACCCACACCGCTTTCTCGATCCCCAGCGCGTCGGCCAGCCCGATCATGTCGCCGACGATATGTTCCAGCGCGTAATCCGCATGCCGGTCATAGACCGTGGAGCGGCCATAGCCGCGCATGTCCGGCGCGATCGCCCGGAAACCCAGCGCGCCGAGGCAGTCGAGTTGATGCCGCCAGCTGATCGAGAGCTCCGGCCAGCCATGGCACAGGATGACGGGCGGTCCGTCTTCCGGTCCAGCGGCGAGGTAGAAGGTCCTGTGGTCGCCGGTCCGGACTGTGTGTTCGGTGACCTGGGTCATGATGCTGACTCCCGCATTCGTGCCTGAGGCGCTGAACTATACACGCTGGGGCATGGGCAAGGGCGGTGCCGGGCTCTAACATCGGCACGGCTTGACAGGGAGAGGGAGCGCCAAGATGGCAAAAGCATTCGAAGGGGTCCGGATCGTCGATTTCACGCAGGTTCTGTGCGGTCCGATGGCGACGGCACAGCTGGCGCTGCTCGGCGCGGAGGTGATCAAGAT
>JAPPPC010000443.1:0-3082 GCA_028817685.1 Rhodospirillaceae bacterium | reverse complement strand
ATTCCGGCAAGCGTGAGATCACGCTCAACCTCAAATCCCCGGAAGCCAAGGAGATCGTCACGCGGCTGGTAAAGGGCGCCAACGCGATTGCGGAGAATTTCAAGCCGGGCGTGCTGGACCGGCTCGGCTTCGGCTATGAGTGGGCCAGGAGCGTCGAGCCGTCGATCGTCTACCTCTCGATCTCCGGTTTCGGCCAGACGGGACCGCTGCGCGGCGCCGGCGCCTATGACGGCGCGATCCAGGCCATGTCCGGCATGATGTCGACGACCGGCACGCCGGAGCTGGGGCCGCTGCGCGCCGGCTTCCCGATCGCCGATATGACGACCGGCATGAACGCCGCCTTCGCGCTGTCGAGCGCTCTCTACCGGCAGAAGGCGACGGGCGAGGGGCAGCATCTCGATCTGGCGATGACCGACTCGATGCTGTCGCTGATGAACTATTCCGTCTGCCGTCTCGCGGTGGCGGGCGACGAGCCGGAACTGCTCGGCAACAATTCGCCCAGCTTCCAGGCGACCTCCAGCGTCTTCCCCACCAAGGACGGGCATCTCAGCATCGCGGTCTTCACCGATGTGATGGCGGCGCGGCTGTGCGATGCGATCGGCCATCCGGAATGGAAGGACGACCCGATGTGGGGCACCACGCAGGGCCGCCGCGGCAATTTCGAGGAGATCCAATCCGCGCTGAACGACATCCTGTCGCAAAAGACGACCGCCGAGTGGCTGCCGATCATGGAGACCGAAGGCGTGCCGGTCTCGCCGGTCAACACGCTGAAGGACGCGGTCTATAGCGAGCAGGTGACGCAGCGAAACTTCCTGATCGACCTGCCGGCCCCGACTGGGATCGAGGGATCCGTGCAGCTTCCCGGGACCTCCTTCATCGCCTCGGAAGACAGCCCGGGCACCGACCGGGCAGCCCCCCGGGTCGGCGAACATACGGACGAGATCCTGACGGAGCTCGGCTTCGACGATATCGAGATCGCCGGTTTTCATGATGGCGGCGTGGTTTGAGGTCGTCGGCCTACAGCACGGCGTATATGGTCAGTCCCCTTCGAACGATATGAGAGGAACGAAATGGCGGATGTAACCGGAAGCTGCCTGTGCGGCGGGGTGGCGTTCAGGATCACTGGGCCGATGGAAAAGCCGCTCAACTGTCACTGCACCAATTGCCGCAAGCAGCACGGTGCGGCGTTCCGCAGCCGTATCCGGGTGCATGAGGATCATTTCGAATGGCTGAAGGGCGAGGAGCTGATCAAGTTCTACGAATCCTCGCCCGGCTTCCGGCGCGGCTTCTGCAGCAATTGCGGCACGCCGGTGATCAACCGGCCGGGCGGGCCGGGCTATAAGAGATTCGCGCTCAATCCGCATGCGGCCTCCGAACTGGGCATCCCGATGGGTATTCTCGACGGCGAACCGGATATCGAACCGAAAATGCATGTGTTCGTCGAAAACAAGGCGCCCTGGTTCGAGATCACCGACGATCTGACGCAGTATGAGACGCTGCCCAAATCGTTCGATCCGGAAGATTTCGCGTAGCGCCATCGGAAATCTGAAAGAGGGGAAGAGAAATGCCGTACGCCGCGTCGGGACCCGCCTCGATTTATTACGAAACCCATGGCGACGGGCCGGCGCTGGCGTTCGCGCATGGCCGCGGCGGGAATGCCGCCAGCTGGTGGCAGCAGGTGCCGGTCTTCGCGCAGCGCTACAAGGTGGTGGTGTTCGACCATCGCTGCTTCGGGCGCTCGGCCTGTCCGAGCGAGGCGTTCGACCGGGAGCAGTTCGACGCTGATCTGTGCGCCGTCCTCGACGCGGAAGGGATCGAGCGGACGGCGATCGTCTGCCAGTCGATGGGCGGTTGGACGGGCCTGCGCATGGCGCTGCGTCACCCGGACCGCGTCAGCTGTCTTGTCCTGTCGAACACGCCGGGCGGCGTCGATACCCCGGCCGTTCGCGACGCGCTAACGCAGGCCCGCGCGGAATTCGCCGCAAAAGGTGTGGGCAGCGCCGCCGTGGCGGAGGATTTCCCCGACCGGGCGCCCGAGGCGGCCTTCCTCTATACCCAGATTACCGGCCTGAACCTTCAGGCGTCGGAAGCGCTCGAGCATGGCGGCCCGGCGTGGGTCGCTGTCGAGGAATTGCAACAGCTCGCCATTCCAACCTTGTTCGTCACGAGCGATCAGGACCAGCTCTTTCCCCCCGCCGTCATCGAGGAGATCTCGGCGGCGGCGCCGGGCGCGGAACTGGCCGTCCTGACCGGCGCCGGCCATTCGCCCTATTTCGAAATTCCCGAGCGGTTCAACGAGACGATCGCGCCGTTCTTGGAGCAACACACCAGTTAGCGGCGCGCGTCGCCGCCATTCTCAAGCCAGGCGCGCGCCCGGTCGTCCGGCAGCAGCGCCGCGAGTCTGGCGTCGTAGAGGCTGAGCTCGTCTTCGGAAAGCTGGCCTTCCCATTTCCGCGAACTGCCTGAATCGAAAAAGTTCGAGTCGGACTTCCAAAAGCCCGTGCCGCCGACCGGCGCGTATTGCGCGGCGTTGGCCTTCATTTCGCCGAACGACGTGGCCTTGGCGACCCGGTCGATGAGTGCCGCATCCGCCTCGATGCCGGCGGCACGCGCCAAATCTGCCACGGTGCGGCGTCCGTCACGCAGCATATCGGCGTAGTGGAATAGCTTGAGGTCCGGCAGGCGGCCGGAAACAACTGTTTCCCGGTAGTGCAGCGACACGGTCGCAAGCGAGTCCCGGTCGAAATCCTCCAGGCTCGCCTCGCCATCGATGAAGGTCCGGAGCGATTGCGATATCGCGGCCAGCCCCGGATCGTCGTCCGCGAGGTCCTTCATGTTCGCCAGATGCTTGCGCAGCGAAAAGAAAACGTCGAGCGGATGGCGGTACACCGCGATGATGGTGACGCCCTCCCAGACCGGAAACCCGTCGGCCGGCGTGTGGGTCTTGACCACCCGCCGCCCGGTCTGCGCCGCCAGCGCCGCCTTGACGTCGTCCGCCGCCACGCCGAGATCGGCATCGACCCAGGGCGACAGAACCGGCAGTTTATCCGGCAAATCCGGCCCGCCATGAATCAGCATGGCG
>JAPPPC010000411.1 GCA_028817685.1 Rhodospirillaceae bacterium | reverse complement strand
CTGAACGACTCGCGGGCCGTGTCGTCACCGTTCGCCGCGGCGCGGATGCGGGTCAGTAGATCCCCTTCGCCATCGTCATGCTCCTGCGTCACCATCGCGCCGTGAAGGTCGAGAAACAGCGCATCGCAGCCTTTTTCGACCGCTTCGATGATCGCGTCGGCGCAGAGATCGATGATCGCGCCCGGTGCCGGAGCACTGGGGTGGGCGTTCGCGGCAACCGGAAAGACCAGCTCGGCCCCTTCTTCCTTCGCAATGTCGATATA
This sequence comes from Rhodospirillaceae bacterium, assembly GCA_028817685.1. Lineage (GTDB taxonomy): Bacteria > Pseudomonadota > Alphaproteobacteria > UBA8366. Next base: position 4,935 of record JAPPPC010000411.1, on the reverse strand, counting down.
GGCCGCGACGGGATTGTTCGTGCCCGCGTAAACACGGTACGCCTCATCACCGCGCGCCGGGCCATCGGTCGGGCCGATGCGGCCGAAGTCGGCGATCGGGGTCGGTATCGGTGAAAAAGTATTGGTTTCATGCCGCATGACGGCCGTAACGAAGCGCCGTGCCATTTCGTTTTCCTCTCCGGGGGTGCCCCGTCGCAATTGCCGTGCGGGCACTGTAGTGGCGGCCGAACAGGACGGCAAACATTCGAGGTTTCGAGCCGGTTGTGTTTCCGATCGCGTGCGCCTAAATAGGCGCGCAGAGGAAAACCGCGCCGTCACGTGGCGCCGCACAGACAGGGTTACTTCGTTGGACAGCTACACGATGACGGCGTTTCCGGTGGATCCATTGCCGGACATCGACGGATTTTCCAGCTTGCTCGCCATTTGGGATGGGAAGCGCGACGGGACTTTGTTGCCACCGAAGACCGCGTTCGGCATCGAAGATTTCGGTGCGTGGGTCGGGCGCATTGCGATTTCCGAATGGGAAGACGGTGACTGCCGATTTCGCTTGTTCGGAACGCAGTTCGTCGATTTGTTGGGGCGCGATTTAACCGGCGAATTGCTGTGCGAATCCCTGATGCCGGATTTAGTCGAACCGTCAAAGCGCCATTTCGCGGAACTGCGTTACGGCTCGCGGATCGGGCATACGACCGGTTATGTCCCTGTCCCCGGCCGTGAATTCATCGCCTTCAACGTTCTCGATCTGCCGCTTTGGGATGAACAGTCGGAAGTCGGCTTCTTTCTGCACGGTCTGATCGTCGGCGAATTGGTTGCGCCTGGCCTGCCTGAATAAGCGCAGGCCAGCGCGCGGCAGCAAGAGATCGCGTGCTTCGAAGTCGAAAGATTTAGGTATTAAAATACCTTCAGCATCCGTACGATAATACCGCTTCGGAAGAGTTCTTTACTGTTTCCGACGTAAGAACTCTGAGCGCGGAGTGGCTGAATCGTGGGGGGCGATTTGTCAGCTGGACCGTCGTTAAGGGATGCACAGCGTCGGCTGCAGGACGCGTTGCGCTTCGCTGTCGAACACCATAATGCCGGCCGTTTGGATCAGGCAGAAGATATCTATCGAGAGATACTCGATATCGAACCTGAGAATCCGTCGGCCTTGCATCTGCTGGGTGTGATCGCGCATCAGGTCGGCGAAAGCGAGGCCGCCTGGCCATTAATTCAGCAAGCTACAAAAGTTGCCCCAAACTATGCCGAAGCGCATGCGGATCTGGGCTTGGTCTTTAATGCCCTTGGCCGTGTCGAGGAGGCGATTGCCAGCTATCGGCAGGCGGTGTCCGTCAAACCGGGCAACGCTGCCGCCCACAACAATCTCGGCAACGCGCTGTTCGCCATCGGCGATTTCGACAAAGCCATCGAGAGTTACGAGAGTGCGATTGCGCACCATCCCGGCTACGCCAAGGCCCATAGCAGCCTTGGGCTGGTTCTGCATCGGCTGGCGCGCTCGGAGGAGGCCATTGCACATTGCCGCGAGGCAGTCGATCTCGATCCGACAAATCCGGATACGCTTTGCAACTTGGGTCTAGCCTTGCAGGGCAATTGTGAACTGGACAAAGCGATCGATTGTTTCAAGAAAGCGTTGGCGCTCGATCCCGAAAATCCGGAAGTGCTAAACAATCTCGGCAATGTGCTGCAGGAGACCGAGCGCTTCGACGAAGCCGTGTCCCGCTATCGCGAAGCGCTGACCCACGCCCCGGACTACGCCGATGCGCGCAAAAATATGGGTAACGCCCTGCACGCTATGGAACGCTACGAGGAGGCCATCGAGGTCATCGAGCAGTTGATCGCAGCGGATCCCCGTAACCCGGACGCCCATAACGATTTGGGGCTGGTAGAGCAGGATCTGAGCCGGTTTGACAGGGCCGCCGCGCATTTCGAGCAAGCGCTTGCAATCGAGCCGGGTTACGCCAACGCACACAGCAATCTTGCACTGGTCAAGACCGCGCTTGGTGAGCCGGAAGAGGCCGTCGCGCATTTCGATACCTACTTGCAGATGATGCGCGGACCGGACGCCGACACCAGTGACTCGGAACTGTTTCGCTTTGTCTCGAAGGCGAAGATCTCCCACGATATCGAGCAATACCGGTACCTCGCGCAGCAAGGCAACAACCGCTTCGATGAATTGGCTGAAATTTTCGAGACGTTGCGCGACGATATCGATTGGCCCGAGGGTGACGAATTTCGCGTGCGGCTCTCGGAGGCGCAGTTCGGTCGCGTGGCGGATTGCTACAACAGGCCTTTGAGCAGGGTCGATGCGCCGAAAATTGACGGGTCGACCGTGAACGGCTCGCTCGATACGGCATCGATCACCCGGGATTATTTCGAGAATGCACCGGGAATGACCTATTTCGATGACGCGTTGACCGACGAGACACTGGCACTACTGCGTCGATATCTGCTGGAAAGCACGATCTGGTTTGATACGAAGCACCGTGAAGGGTATCTCGGTGCAATGCTGAACGACGGGCTCGCCTGCCCGTTGGTGCTGCAGATCGCAGAGGATTTTCGGCAAGCCCTTCCGGAGGTTTTTAGAGACCATCGGTTGCTGCAATGCTGGGCATTTAAATATGACAGCAGTCTGAATGGGATCGAAGTTCATGCGGACGCCGCGGCGGTCAATGTCAATTTCTGGGTGACACCGGATGCGGCGAACCTGTCGCCGGAAAGCGGCGGTTTGGTCGTTTATAAAGCGGAGGCGCCGCTGGACTGGCGGTTTACGGATTACAATGCAGACCAGACGCGTATCCGGCAATTTCTGGCAGAAAACGATAGCGGGAAGATGGTCGTGCCGCACCGGCAGAATCGGGTGGTGCTGTTCAACTCCGACCTGTTCCACGAGACCGACCGTTTCACCTTCAAGCCAGGTTACGAGAATCGCCGTATCAACGTGACGATGCTTTTCGGCCGGCGACAAGACGGCTAGATAGTTTAGACAGGCTCGAACAGTAGTTTCAGGCGGGCGCTCTGTGCGCTGTTGATGTGCTGGCGGGCGGCGCGCTCGGCGGCCTCCGAATCGCGGGTTCGAATGGCGTCGGCCAAGGTGCGGTGTTCGCGATGCGCCGTTTCGGCCCGTCCCGGCACCGCCATCGTCGTGCCGCGCATCAGCGCCATCGAATCCCGCAACGCGTTCGCCGTTTTCAGCAGGTAGCGGTTATGCGCGGCGCGGAACAGGGCTTGATGGAATTGCAGATTGTGCGCCGCCAGCCGGTCCGGATCTTCGAACAAGGCGCTCTCGCGGTCTAGCATATCGAGCAGGGCGGCAATCTCCGCGTCCGACGCGTGCCGGGCGGCAAGCCCCGCGGCCGTGCCTTCCAAGGCTTCGCGCATCGCGTATAGCTCCATCACCGACTGATGATCGAGCTGCACCACGACCATGCCGCGATGCGGTTCGAAGGCCAGAAAGCCATCCGCTTCCAACCGGCGCAGCGCCTCGCGCACCGGTGTCCGGCTGATCTCCAACTGCTCTGCGATCTCCGCTTCGCGGACCCGCGATCCGGGCGGCAATTCGCCCTCGCGGATCCGCGTCCGCAATGCTTCGTAGGCGAACTCGCCAAGGGACGGGAAGTCCTTCTTGGCGAGCGCCGGTTGCGTCACCTCAGCCGCCCTTTACCTGCGCCGCTGCGCTATTGCCGGCGAGCCGTCCGAAGATCGCGCCGGACATCAGGCCGGTGCCGCCGGGATAGTTGAAGCAGAACATGCCGCCGACCAACTCGCCCGCCGCGTAGAGGCCCGGGATCGGGTTGAGCTCGGTGTCGAGCACGTTGCCGTCGTCGTTTGTCCGCAGGCCGCCGAAGGTGAAGGTGATGCCGCAGGTGATCGCATAGGCCTCGTAAGGCGGTTCGTCCAAGGTGTTGGCCCAGTTGGTTTTCGGCACGTCGAGTCCGGTCGTGCCGCGACCATCGAGAACGGCCGGGTTGAACTTCACGTCGGTCTGGACGGCGGCGTTGTATTCCTTGACCGTTTTGACGAACTGGTCCGGGTCGACGCCCTCCAGCTTTGGTGCAAGCTCTTCGATGGTATTGGCGGTCACCTTGGTAACCCGGCGGATGCGGTATTCGTCCCGCAGCATGTCGATGACTTTCTGATCGAAGACCTGCCAGGCCATCATGCCCGGCTGATCCATGATCACGCGGCCATACTTTGCGTAGGTGTAATTGCGGAAGTCCGCGCCCTCATCGACGAAGCGCTTACCGGTCGCGTTGACCATGATGCCGAGCGGATAGCTATGCTTTTGGAAATTGTCGCCGACGGTCAGGTCCCCGGTCTCCGGCGCGTTCAGATCCCAGCCGACCGCATGACAACCCGACCAGTTGCCGTGCGGCATAGCGCCGATATCGAGCGCCATCTGGATGCCGCCGCCGGTGTTGAAGCGGGTGCCGCGCACCTTGACCAGCTCCCAGCCCGGGCCGAGATAACGGGTGCGCATCTCCGGGTTGGCTTCGAAACCACCGGAGGCAAGGATAACGGCGCCGGCATGAATTTCGCGTACCTTACCCTTGTGCTTGACCCGCAGCCCGTAGACCTTTTCGTCGTCATAGAGCAGTGACAGACCCTTCGTCTCGTACAGGATTTCGATCCCGTTCTCCTCGGCTGCCTTGGTTTCCAGCTCGATCAGACCTTCGCCGCCGCCCCAGGTCTCGACGCACAACCCGCCCCAGAAGCGGTACTTTCCGTCGACTTTGAAAGCCTGCCGGCCGTAGCTCGGCTGGAACTTGACGCCGCGGCTCTTCATCCACTGCACCGTCTCCAAGCTTTTGGTGACCAGCATTTCGGCCTTGTCCGGGTCGGCGCGGTATTGGGTCAGACGGAACAAATCTTAGTAGAACTGGTCCTACGTGTAGACGCCTAAATCAGCATTTTCGATTTCGTCATGATTGAGATCCAGCA
>JAPPPC010000309.1:3712-5200 GCA_028817685.1 Rhodospirillaceae bacterium | reverse complement strand
GCGGATTTGTGCATTGTGGCGCGGGGTGAAAAACTGGGCGACGAACATCAGGAGGATGGAGAAGGCCGCGTTCATCGAGAAAACCCTTGATGCGGGAAGCGGGGAAACGTGCCTCGTTGGCAACACCTTGGCCCGATCCTACCTTTTGGTACCCCTCTCAGGAAACCGGGGAGCGCGCAGGGCGGGTAATGGTCCTGCGGGAAAGTCCTGTAGCGGACGTCACAACCGGACCGGAGAGCGAGATTTTCGCGGTTTTCCTTCTGGTTTTCGAAAGGAACCGGGTTCGAACTGATCTCCGCCAAGAAGGCTTCATGTAACCTTCTTGGAGTTTTCTATCGACAATTCAATGTGATAACAAACTCCCCGAATTGATCAAGCCGTACTGATCCGCGCCGCGATTCTATACTGAAAAATCAGAGAATGTTGGATCCCAGTTCGGTTCCCTCCGCCACCCTGCGCTCTTCGAGCTTCGGGTGGCAGGCCATCCGGAGGTCGTTAGAAGCAGGAGTGTCGCCCGAAGCCTTGGCGTAGGGGGACTGATGCAGGTTCGACTTTGTCCCGAACTCTCCGCCATTTAACATTTTCAAAATCGATGCCGCACGCAGAGGGCCGATACCGCGTTTGTGTAAATTACCGGACGAAACCGACCAAATGCTGGTGACAGCAAGCGAGACTAAACCGTTTCAGCAGGGATGGATCTCACTGTTTCTATGGGAATTTATATCGGTGAGGAAGCAGCAGTGTACTGCTCGACACCCCCGCTCTGTTCCGAAAACTGTGGTTTCCATCTGTTAGCGTTGCCGTGAACGCCGTCCCGTTATACGCATTCGCCGTCTTCCTATGGGGCGCCTTGCCCGCGCTCATCGCTCGAACGACCTCACTCCGATTTACCGCCCTTTCCGTCTGGAACCTCCTGGGTGTTTCGTTTCTGGGGTTAGGCTTGGCCGGCCTGTCCCCGAAGTCCTTTCGGCAGGACAGCCTGTGGACTCTCGACCGTTCCGATCAAGCGATCGTTGCCGGCGTCACCGCGTGCCTTTTTGCCTTTGGCGCTTGGGTGACCTTCCGCGTGGCCCTGGCCCTTACGCGATGGGGCGTCCATTTCTTCACCCGCGCATTTCTTCTTGCGGGGAACGTCATATTGGCCGCCGGCAGCACTTACCTGTTCTGGCTGCTGTCACCGCAGCTCTATTACGCCTACTACCGCCTCATTTTCGCGGGCCTGCCTGACCAATGGGTGTTCCGCTCGCCGAGCGACACCGCGTACTTTGTGGAATCTCTCGCCTTGCTGCCGCAGAACAATCTGGCGCAAACGGTCCTCGGCCTGTCCTTTTGGCTGTCCGTTGCGCTCACCGTTTCAGTACATGCCCAAGCCTGGCGACAAACCCCGTCAAATTAGTCAGGCTCCAATCGCGCGATTTTTAGCGAGACGCCTCGAGCATATGCCGCCCCTCGCACAAATCACTGAGGAAACCGCTATCGCAACCCGGG
>JAPPPC010000309.1:0-3702 GCA_028817685.1 Rhodospirillaceae bacterium | reverse complement strand
ATTTACTTACTGTAGTGCAGATTTCTAATATGGGCGGTATGCTTGGTCAAACCGGGCGCGCGGGCATCCAGCGCTTCAGCGGTTTGCGCTTCCGTCTTGCCGCGCGCCAGACCGATCCGGTTGCACACGCGGAAGACGTGCGTGTCGACGGCGATCGCCGGCTCCCCGAAAGAGAACAACAGCATGATATCGGCGCACTTCCGGCCGATCCCCGGCAGTTTCATCAAGGTCGCCCGGTCCTGCGGCACGACGCCGCCGTGCCGGTCGAGCAGCGCCTGGCACAGCGCCTTCACCCGTTTGGTCTTGATATTGTAGAGCCCCGCAGGCTTGATCGCCGCCGCGACAGAGGCATCAGATAAGGCCAGGATCCCGTCCGGCGTGTCCGCCAAGGAAAACAACGCGTCACGGGCTCGGGCGGTATTCTCGTCGCGGCTCTGCGCCGAGAGGAGACAGGATACCAGCGCTCGGAAATGGTCGGCGTCTTCCTTGACGGTCGGACCAGGTGGCTCGCCCGGCGCACGCTGACGAAACCGTCCAAAGACCTCTTCGACCTGCGCCCGGCTCAACATCTTGTAGTTCCTAACGCAACCCTTCCAAGGCGGCGCGGCGGATATCGTCCAGCCGCTCCTGCAGTTCGAGGATGCGCCGGGTTTCGCGGATTGCCTCTTCGGTCTTCGCCTGCGCCGAAAGCGCCTTCCGGCGTTCCGTGGCATGCGCGCCTTCGCGGGCCTGGATACGCTTGATCGCCGCCAAATTATGGGTGCTGCGTTGCGCGCGGGTCACTTGTTTGGCGCGAACACCCGCGGTCAGCGCCTGGTCGTCCTTGATCAATTCGCGGTAAAGGTCCGGGACCGGTGAACTCTGCATCAGAGTGACGCGGATGCCATCGTAGACGCATTCCCGCCATTCCAGTTCACCCTCACCAAGGGCGTAAGCCTGCAATGACTTGCCCGCCGCAACGCTGTAGCCATGCTGGTCGGTGCAATGTGAAAGCAGCTTGCCCAGTCCACGGACACTCGACTGTCCCGCCACCGGCGATGTCAGAAGAAGGCCCGGACAAAGCGCGATAAAACAAAATATCCAGAGTCCTGGATTACGACCCATCAACATCCCAACCTTCGATAAATGTCGGATCGTTGTCGGTCGGACTGCCATCCGTTCCGTAATAGTAGTCGCGCAGCGGGTCGTTCAGCACCCGATACGACGCGTCGCCTGCATAGGTGCCGAAGCAGGCAGACAAAGCGAATGACAGGCCCAACAGGATCGCAATGAGGCGCATCGGTCCTCGTAACTCCTTCTCGTTAGTCTTCGATCGTACCCGACAGCCGTTCCACCGCGTCGGCGTAGTCCTGCATGAAGTCATAGACCACGGAACGCGCCGACTGTTCGACATTCATCAAGCCGACCGCCTGACCGACATAGTAGGTCGCCAGCGCCTTGGCGCCGTCATGACCGCCTTCGGCCAGCTTGTCGATATAGTTGCGGTGCTCTGCCGGCACGCGCGCCTCGAGCTCCGCGACCGAGATCGCGGCCTCCTTGCTGTCCATCTTGTTCGGGATCAGAAGGTCGATGCCATAGGGCTTGCCTTGGACCTGCTCATCGATCCAGGCGAGTTCGATCTCCAGTGTTTCCGGCGTATGCCCGACGGCGCCCAATACCCCCATGCCGCCCGCATTGGTCACCGCGGCGATGACGTCACGGCAGTGGCTGAACGCGAAAAGTGGAAACTCGATCCCCAGCTTGTCGCAAAGCGCCGATTTCATGGCTTTCTCCCTCAATTCCGGACGAAAATACCGTAGAGCAGGGAGATAACAGGGGCCAGAGGCAAAGCTGTCGCACCGGACGATTTCCGGATTCGCGGCAGCATCGGTACAATTGTCTTTTTCTCAAAGGAGAGCGGCGATACCCCAACGGTTCCCCTTCCAGAACGCCTTGCGTGCGTTCGAAGCCGTCAGCCGGCACCGGTCGGTATCCGGCGCGGCCGAGGAGCTCTCGGTGACCCCCGGGGCGGTCAGCCGGCAAATTTCCAGGCTGGAAACCGAGCTCGGCTGTCCCTTGCTGGTCCGGCAACACCGCGGCATGGAACCGACACCGGCCGGGCACATCTTGGCGCAAACCCTGACGAACACTTTCGATCAGATCGATGCGACCATCCGCGACATCCGCGCGAACACGGCCGTGGAACGCTTGTCTGTCTTTTCCCATGCAACCGTCGCGGTCGAGTGGCTGGTCCCGCGCATCGGGTCGTTTCACCGCAGCCATCCGGAAATTGACCTGCAGCTTTTTCCCATGCTGGAGCCGAAAGGGCTTTACGACGGCAGCGTCGATGCCGGTGTCTGGTCCGGCACCGAGGACGGGCCAGACACCGCGTCGGAGCCGCTGTTCTATCCCGAGTATTTCCCGATTTGCAGCCCGGCGCTGCTCACCCGGGAAACGCCCTTGACCCAGCCTGGAGACCTTTTGAAACACACGCTGCTGGGTTCCAGCTACCAGTTCGATTCGTGGAAGGGCTGGATGCAAACCGTCGGCATCACGGATTTCGATGTCGGTCGCATCCAGCGCTTCGACACCTCCGCGCACGCCTACCGCGCGGCCCGCGACGGTCTCGGCATCGCGCTCGGACAGCGCCTGTTCGTCTCCAACGACATCGCTGCCGGCACCCTGGCCATGCCCTTTCCGATCGGCGTTCGCGATCCGGTGCCCTACAGTCTGATATGCCTCAGGTCCCGGCGGCAGGAGCCGAAAATCCGCGCATTTCTTGAATGGCTGAGGAGCGCCTTGCAGGAAGCGGACAGGGTTGCGCAATCGGTTCTCCCCCGAGACATGAAAATTGGCACATTCCTCTCAGAGTAAATTGAGTTTAAATCAAAAGAAATTGAGTTAATTCGCATTGCGGGCGCCATTCTGGAGCGGACAATGGGCTTAGCAGGTGGGTGGGGATGCAAAATCGGAGCATACAATGACCGAACAGCGCCGCAGCGCCATCGTAACGGGCGCTGCACAGGGAATTGGATTGGCGACAGCGCATAGGCTTGCGGCCCAAGGAGTCGATCTCTGCCTTGTCGACAATAACGCGGAGGCGTTGGCGCAAGCGGCGCGCGCGGTTGCGACAAATGAAGTGCAGGTAATCCACCGCGCTGCAGACGTCACCAAACGGTCGGACGTCGAAGGCTTCGTCGGCGCAGCCCGGGAGACCTACGGTCGAGTCGACGCGCTCGCCAACATCGCCGGCGGTGCAGGTCCGCGCAATCTGCACCAGATCGACGAATTCGAGGATGACGACTGGGATTTGGTGATCGCGCTCAATTTGCGCAGCACCTTCCTGGCCTGCCGCGCGGTTATGCCGATCATGCGGGCGCAGAATTACGGCCGCATCGTCAATATGTCCTCCAGCGTGGCGCGCGGCCGCACCGGCCCCGTGGGCACCGCAGGCGGGCGCCTCGCCTATGCCGCGGCGAAGGCCGGCATTCTCGGGCTCACCACGCAACTTGCCAAGGATGTCGGGGAGTTCGGCATCACGGTCAATGCCATCATGCCCTGGCTCACGCTCAGCGCGCCCGGCACCCGCATCCGCACGAAGTTCGAGGCGCTTGAGCCGGAAACCCGGGACCGTATTCTCGGCCTGTCACCGATGAAACGCCCCGCCGAAGCCGAAGAGGTTGCCGCCACCATCGCGTTCCTCGCCTCCGAGGAGGCCGCCTA
>JAPPPC010000703.1 GCA_028817685.1 Rhodospirillaceae bacterium | reverse complement strand
CTGCTGGACCAGGAGATTATCTAGGGCGACACAACGTCCAGCGTGGCGCCCTAAGCCTGCAGTACCAGCTTTCCGAAGTGGTTGTTCGCCGCCATGTAATCGAGAGCGGCCGGAGCCTCGTCGAGCGAGAAGGTGCGGTCGATCGGGATGCTGAGCGTGCCGTCGGCAATGGCAGCACCGAGATCGCGTTCGACGCCGGCGACGATGTCGCGGATTTCCTCGATCGAGCGGGTGCGGAAGGTGACGCCGATATAGTCGATGCGGCGCAACGCATGCAGATCGAAATTGAACTCCGCCACGCCGCCGCCGAGACGGCCGACATTGACGATGCGGCCCAGCACCTTGGTCGCGGCCAGGTTCTGGTTGGCGACGGAACCCGATACCTGATCGACGATCAAATCGACGCCTTCGCCACCGGTCGCTTCCAGCACCGCATCGACCCAGGCCGGGTCGCTTGAGTCGAGCGCCATGTCGGCGCCATGCTCTGTCAGCTTGGCCCGGCGACCGTCATTGGTCGAGGTCCCGAAGACTTTGGCCGCCCCCATATGTTTGGCGATCTGCATCGCCATGATCCCGACGCCGGAGCTGGCGCCCTGGATCAGAACGCTCTCGCCCTTCTGCAAGCGGCCTTGGGTGACGACAGCATTGTGCATGGTATGCAGCGCGATCGGCAGGGTTGCCGCTTGCTCGTAACTCATATTGTTCCCGGGAATTCTCATGGTCCGGCCGTAGTCACTGACCGCATATTCGGCATAACCCGCCGTGCCGGTGCACATGACTCGGTCACCCGGGGCAACGTTCGTCACGTCACTGCCGACAGCCTCGACCTCACCAGCCCATTCCATGCCCATCACCGTACCGGACCCGCCCTGCGCACCGTGGAACGCGCCGCCGGCCATCAGGACGTCGGCGCGGTTCAACCCGCAGGTCGCAACCTTGGTCAGAACCTCGTTGGCCTTTGGCTCGGGCTTGGCGACATCGGTCACTTCCAGACCGTTCTCGCCGATGACGACTGCTTTCATGTTTTTGTCTCCCTGTCAGGACCCTTCATTCGGGTCATTTATCAAATCGAGCGGATAGATGGGGCGGCGGACATTCTCGAAGGTCAGTTGGTCGTAATCCGACGTGCAGACCCCGGTGCCGGCGCATTCGATGATTTCCGTCGCGATATCGCCGTATCCCGCGCGGTAGTGGATGCGGCTCTTCAGCATAAGATACTTCTTGCGGGCCGGATCGATACCGAGGCTGAGGAAACAGTTCTTGTCGTTCGGCTCCTGCTGGCGCGAAATGACGACGATCTCGACCTTGCCCGTATCGAGTACCGCGGTCGGCCCCATATCCATCAGCACACCCGGCGAAGCGGGGCCGAGATTCTTGTAGAGCCCGTCGGAGATCAGCTTGACTGTGCCGGTGACAGTCACCGGTTCACCGGTCTTGCCGATCGACGGCATGTCCATCTTGCCCCCGATAGGCAGGGTCACCTCGTTGCCGACGCCCGTTTCGATCAGGGTCTGCACCGCCTCCGGATCGCAGATCGCGAACACGGCAACGTCTTCCAACCCCGCTTCCAGGATTGCGGCGAGCACCGTCGTTGTGTCCTGCGTGCCGCCGGAGGCCGAATTGTCGTAGTGATCGAGCAAGACGACCGGCCCGTCGTCGATCTTCTTCGCACGCGCCATCGACTCTTCCAGCGGTTCTATCTGGTAGACCCAAGCCTCGCGATCCTTCCAGGCGGAATCGAGCAGCTCGTCGCGCAACGCCTCCGCTTTCGCCATATCCCCGTCCGTGACGATGCAGACACTGAGGCCGGCATTACGGATATCGGCGTGCGGGAAGCCGGTGAACAGGGTTGCAGCCATCGCCTCGCCCTTGGACTCCATGTCCAACACACGTTCCTGCAGCTGCTTGTTCGGGAAATCGCCGGTGCCTTGACGCATCACATGCGGCAACATCGGCTGGTTGCCCCATGCCATGACCGGGTTCGCTTCGCCTTTGATCTTCTGGATCAGCGCCTCGCCAGCGCGCATGCCGGTCTCGTAATTGTCGATATGCGGATAGGTCGTGAAGCCAGCCAGCGTGGTGACATTGTCGACAATTTCCGGATAGAGATTGGTATGCATATCGAGGGCGACCGCAATCGGCACGTCTGGCGCTATTTCGCGAATTCGTACGAGCAGAGCCCCTTCCCCGTCCTCTCGGCTTTCCGTCACCATCGCGCCGTGCAGATCGAGCATGATCGCATCGCAACCTTCGGCGACCGCGTCGCAAATCGCATCGGTCATCTCCTTATAGGCTGCGTCCTGTACCGGCGCGCTGGGCGAGGCCTGCGCGGCGATCGGTGTCGCGATGTCCCATCCTTCACGTTCCGCTAAGTCGATGAAGGCCGCCATCGCGGAGCCCGTGCCCTTGAACGCGTCATAGGCGTCCTGGCCGCGCGGCGGCAATGGAAAACCGCGCGCGAACCGCTCGATCGGCGTCGGTACCGGCGAAAATGTATTGGTTTCGTGCTTCATCATGGCGATGACGACACGCATGACGATCCCTCCCTTGAAAGTGCCCGCCATCTTGCGGGCCACGCTGGATTAGCAGGCCGGGAGGATAGAGCATGGGAGACGCACGGCGAAAGGGTTTGCCGCGCGAAGACGGACGATTGTCGACCTCAGCGTTTCACGACGAGGCAGCTCTGCCCTTTCGCTTTGAGTGACCGGCACGCCGCCGCCGCCTGATGCTTGCTCGAGAATCCATCCGCCCGCAACCGATAGAAGGTGCCGCGCGTCTTGATCACCGCTTTCTGAATGGAAGGTTCCAGTCCGCCGAACAGACCGGCGAAGCGTTTCTGCAACCGGGTCCACTCCCGGCTCGCCGCCGCATTCGACTTCACCGATACGAGCTGAATCAGATAGGGCGGTTTCGGCGCAGGCACCGCGGTCGCCGGTGCCTTCGCAGCCAGCTGCGGTCTCGCGGGGGGTGCAGGTTTGGTCGCCGCCGGCTTTGGCGCCTGTGGCGCGGCTGCCGGTAAGGGGACCGGATCGGGTTTGCGATAGCCTTCTCCGGCACCGCCGCGGCACGTACCGTCTTTTGCGGGACAACCGGCACGGCTTTCGGCGGCGGTGGAACGCTGGGCGCTGTCACGGTTTCCGTCGAAACGGCAGGCGCTTTCGGCACCGTTTGTAACGGTGTCGGCGGAACGGCCTCAGCCTTTGCCACCACAGGAACAGGGGGCACAGGGGTCTGCACCGGCGCAGGCGAGGCTGCCGCGACGGTCGCAGGTGTCACCGATTGCGTCTTTGCTGAAACCGGCGCTGCCGCTTTGGGGGTCTCCGGTGGCGTACTTTCAACCACCGCGGCCTTCGCGTCCTCTTTTGCGGCTGCAGGCCCGGCTGCCGTCGTCAGCGAGCGCGTCTCCGGCTTCACTTCTACCGGCGGCACCGGTTCGCTCGGCGCCACAGCCTGTGTTGGCTCAAGTGCCGGCCGCAGGGCGTAACCGGCCCCGACCGCGCCGCCGACCAAAAGAACGGCGACGATGGCGATCCAAATTTTTGCGTAATTATGCTTTGCGGAGTCCGCTTGGGCATGCGGTTCCGCTGGCGGCAACAGACCCGCCTCCTGCGCATTCAGCACATCCCGCGCGGCGGAAACCGCCTCCCCTTTGCGGGCAAGCAAGTCGCCTGTTAGAGGCGCCGCATCTCGACGGGCGGCGCGCTTCTCGGAAATGTCGATCAACCGTGGGGCCGCTTCCATCCAGGGCCTCTATCGCTCAGGCGCGTGCCTGGCCGTAACCGAAGGCACGGCTCGCCGCCGTCAGGATTTCGCCGAACGGCAGCCGAACCTTCTTGCCGAAGGTTTTGTTGAGCCGTTCTTCGAGATAGGTCCACAACTCGGCGATCTCCTCGGACGCGCGTTTCTGCCCCTGGATTTCCATGACCGTTCGTCCATCGGTCATGCTGGTCGCAAAACCGACGCGCTGATGGATGATCGAGGGCGACACCGTGCCGTGTTGCGAAAGCGCGATGGCCACTTCCGACGTCACTTTCGCCCGTAACGTCGCGCCGTTCACGACGAAGACCAGTGGCTTGTTTAGGCCCTCGATCAGATCGACCGACGCGCCGACCGCACGCAGATCGTGCGGGCTAGGCCGGGTCGGAACGACGACCAGATCGGCGACCTGCACCACTTCGGTGATGGTGTTGGTGATCGCCGGCGGCGTATCGATGATGACCAGATTGATGCCATGATCCTGCAGCCGCTTCAGGTCCGCATCCAGATTTGCGACGGTCGTCCGCATGAACACCGGCGTCGACTCCGTCCGCTCATTCCACCAATCCGCCAAACTTGCCTGAGGGTCGGTATCGACCACGGCGACCGGCCCTGCCCCCGTCATTTCGGCCTGAACCGCCAGATGGCCGGCGAGCGTCGTTTTTCCCGAGCCGCCTTTTTGAGACGCGACCGCCACGACATGCATTGAGCACACTCCCTGCGAATTTCAGCCCCGAGACTCCGCCGCTCTAGTTCCCGCAACGGCATCGCAAACGGTCCCCGGAAGGCACCTCCCATGGGATCAGCGGACCACTTCACAGAAATGGCGTCAATACTTTGTATGGTTAATTTTCACTTACACAGAATATGGGAATTATTTGCGCCGAAATGGTCGCTTTTCGCGTTCCCATAGCGGGTTCTTCCACGCCCGATCGTCCACCCGAAGGCCTTTGCGTATTCAGTTACCGTCGCCGATTCGCGCCCTGATTACCCCAGCGCGCAAATCACCCGGCATGCGAAAGCGGTGATTCGGCATCGCCTTGCGATCAGTTTTCCAAGCGATTGAGTAATTGTGCGACGCGGGAGGCAGTCGACCCGAAAATCCGTTCGACCATCCCAGTAGCTTGCTTCGAAACGTAGCCTCAACCGGCGACGGCGACTATTTCAAACGGCGTTCCCACAGCGCGAACAGCTTCTCCCACGCTTCCTCTGCGGCCACGGGGGCGTAGACGGCCCGCTCGGCGAATTGGAAGCCATGCTCGGTGCCAGGGAAAACCTGAACCTCGTGCGCCGTTCCCGCTTTCTCCAGCGCGGCGCTGAGATCCGGGATCACATGGTCTGGCACGTGGGCGTCGACTTCGGCGAAGGCGTAGTAAAGTTCGCCCTGGACCTGATCGAGCAAAAGGTGCGGCGAGTCTTCCTGATCCGTCACGATCTTGACACCATACATGGAGGC
>JAPPPC010000448.1:17595-18771 GCA_028817685.1 Rhodospirillaceae bacterium | reverse complement strand
TCTGGCCGCACCGCCGGAGCGTTCCAGGAGCGAGCCCATGAAGATAAACAGCGGCACGGCAGCGAGAATATGCGAGGCGCCCACTTCCTCCACCCGGTGGGCGAAAATGACGACGACGGCTTCCCCGAACTGGGCGACCCCGAAAACCAGCGCCACGGTCATAAGGGCGAAGGCCACCGGAACGCCGATGAAAATCAAGCCCAGCAGCACCGGAAACATCCAGAGCGCCAGATCCATATTCAGGCCGCGTCCGCGCCAAAAACGGTGCGATAGGATTTCACCGCTTCCGCCAAGATTTGCAGGGTGAACAGCGCATAGCCGAAAGCGACCACCGTGCGCAGCGGCCAAACCAGCGGATTCCATGCGGATTCACCGGAAACCTCACCGATCAGAAACGCCTCATAGGCGACGGTACCGAGGCGCCAGCTAATCCAGGCCGATACCGGCAGAAGAAAGAAGAAGTAGATGATGCCATCGATGGCCGCCTGCACCTGCACCGGAAAATGAGTGTAGAGAAAGTCGACGCGGATATGCTGCCGCATCTTTGTGACATAGGCGATGCCCAGCACGAAATGCGCGCCGGTGATCATGTAGGCGAGCTCGTAGGCCCAGAACGTCGGCAAGTCGAGCAGAAACCGGGCGAAGACTTCATAGCCCATGATCAGAAACAGCGGGATCACGAGTGACGCGGCGATCCCCCCGACCGTATCGGTGAGCGTGTCGGCGAGATAAACCAGACGTCGCACGATGCCGATCAGGCGAGCTCGCGCTCGACGAGCGGTAGCACCTTGTCGGCGAGCATCTCCACGGTGCGCAGCACGATGCGCTGATCCATGCCCAACCACTGCACCCGCGCGACGAGACGCGTGAAATCTGTCGCCCGGGCCAGACGGACAATCTCTTCCGCGCATTCTTCGGGCGAGCCAATGATGACCCGGCCCGCCAGCAATTCTTCAAGTTCAAGCTGCGCCTTGTCCGATCCGACGACCTGGGTAAACAGCCCCCATTGCCCCAACACGCGATAGCTCGCTTCCAGGAATGGACCCGCCTCTTTCAAAGCGGTCGCCTTGTCCGGCGCCACAACGATGTTCCGCAATAGAGGGAATTCGGCCGGCATCGGCTTTCCGTACTCAGCCAGCGTGTCGCGGAAAACGGTCGCCTGAGACACGATTACAT
>JAPPPC010000448.1:0-17585 GCA_028817685.1 Rhodospirillaceae bacterium | reverse complement strand
CACCAGATGCGAAGAGGCCACCCAACTGTCGCCGAGCGAGGTATCTGCCAGACGCGCAGCCCGCGCGACCGCGGCACTGACGCTGCCGCCGAACCACATGGGCGGCCGCGGTTTCTGAATCGATTTTTGCGCAAGCGACAGCCCTTCGGCTTGGAAGTGTTTACCCTCGAAATCAACCGCTTGCTCCGCCCACAAGCGTTGCATGAGAGTGACCCCTTCGATAAAGCGGCCCAGGCGGCGGTTGTGCGCCACCCCCATCGCCTTGAACTCGTCCTCCGTCCAGCCGGGGGCGACACCAAGGATCAACCTTCCACCCGTTATGATATCGAGGAGCGATGCCTGCTCGACGACATGCAGCGGATGGTATAGCGGCAACACGAGCATGCAGGTCGCCAGCGACATACCGTCGGCTTCGGCCGACAATCGCATCAAGGTCTCGAGCGGCGGAAACCAGGCCGTCGACCCGAAGGAGAGGTGATTGCCGACCGCGACACCGTCATATCCGGCCTGCCGTGCGACCCGCACCTGTTCGATATGATCGTTGAAGCGGGCCGGCAGGTCGTCATCGGCCCGGTGCTCATTGTTGATGAACAGCGTCAGATCCATGGCCGCTACTCCTTCGCGGAACGAAAAAGGGAGCGGCCATGACCGCTCCCTTTTCCCAAACGTCGATCCTTACGGGATCACTTCTGGTTCGACAGCACGATCGTGCCGGCCGCGGAGAGCATGCCGCCCATTCCGTTGACCAGAGACAGGCTGGCGCCCGGCACCTGACGGTCGCCGCATTCGCCGCGCTGCTGACGCACCGCTTCAATGATCGGGAAAATGCCGTACATGCCGGAATGCGTGTATGACAGACCACCGCCATTGGTGTTGATCGGCAGCGATCCGCCCGGATCGGACTTCCCTGCATCGAAGAAGGAGCAACCTTCACCCGGCTCGCAGAAGCCCAGCGATTCAAGCATGATCGGCGGGCCCGAGGTGAAAGCGTCGTACAGCATGATATGGTCGAAATCGCCATGGCTGACGCCGGCCATCTCGAACGCTTTCTTGCCGGAATTGCGCGTGGCAACGCTCAGCGGCAGCTCTTCCATCTCGGTGACCAGCACGTGATCAGTCCCCTCACCGGCACCGCGTACATAGACTGGCTTCTTGGCGCAGTCCTGCGCCCGGTCAGCGCGCGTCAGAACCACTGCACCGCCAGCATCCGTCACCAGACAGATATTCAACAGATTGAACGGGTAGAACATCGGCCGCGAATCCAGCACATCCTGCACCGTAATCGGATCGCGGAACATCGCCTTCGGGTTCAGGCCGGCCCAGGCGCGCGTGGAAACGGCGACCTTCGCCCAATCTTCCAGCGTCGTGCCATACTCGTGCATGTGCCGGTTGGTGATCATGCCGAAATAGGTCGGCGCCCCGCCGAAGCCATAAGGCATTTCATACTGACCGGAGAGGCTGGTGTCGCGACCGCGGGTTACACCGGTGCCGGAACGACCGCTCTCACCGTGTGAGATCAGCGCGACGTCGCACAGGCCATGATGCAGCGCGAGCAAGGCGTGGCCAACCATGATGATAAACGAGCAACCGCCAACGGAGGTACCGTCGACATAGCGCGGGTTTACGCCCAGCGCCTCGCCCAGTGTGGCCGGTGAATGCTGGCCGGCAGTGAAAATGCCGTCGACATCGGACACTTTCAGCCCAGCATCGGCGATTGCGTTAAGGCTCGCCTGGAGATGCAGGCTGAGCTGGCTGACATCGGGCTGTTTGCCGACTTCGTCGGACTCATCAACGCCCACGATGCATACGGAATTGGATAGCTCTTTCATGTCACTCTTCCATCAATCGAATTCGTTTCGCGTTCTCTTCGTCAGCCGGCGTCAGCTGGCCGGTTGAAAGAGCGCAATGGTCACGTCGTCGTTTTGCTTCTCGAAGACGATCTCAACCGGCATATCGCATTTCACGACAGCCGGGTCGGGGTCGATATTGATCAGGTTCGACATCATGCGCGGCCCTTCTTCGAGCTCGATCATCGCCAGAATGTACGGCGCTTCGATCTTGAAGGCAGGGTTCAGGGAACGATGGGCGATTTCGAACGAATAGAGCTTCCCCTTGCCGCTCGCCTGCGTCCAGCCGATATTGCGCGAATGACAGGATGGGCACACGATCCGCGGATAAAAATGGACGTGGCCGCAATCGTTGCATTTCGGGATCATCAGCTTCCCTTCCTTCAGCCCATCCCAATAGGGCTTGGCCTCCGGTGTCCGGGGGGTTGGTAGCGGTCGTTTCAGTTCCACGGTTCTCTTCCTTTTGAAGCTTATTGAATATCGGTAAAGGCCCGGCCGCGGCTACGACCGACGCGCCTCTCCCTGCGGGAAAATTCGATAGGGTGAACGCTAAACGACCAGACCGGTCAGAGGCAAGGTTGGCGGTGCATTTGTCGCAGAATTCCGCACATGGGTGGCGTTACGGCATCAAAACAACCGGCCCCGCCGCCCCCGCCAGCCGGATCCGGTATTCGCCATCGATTTCCTCGATAATCGCTGGTTCGATGCGACCGGTCACCAAATCGACCAGCCGCTCTCCGCCAAACCCGTCGGGGCCGAACAACGCCCTGATATCGTTTGCCGAGATCAAAACAACCTGACGGCCTTCCTTTGGCAACAGCAGGACCAATGTCCTGCCGTCCGCCTGGACAGACACCGTGCGCGCGTCCGCGGTTTCGACAACTTCGCCCGGTTCGATGGTCTCGAATGTCGACAACAAGCCATTCAGATACCGCACCACATGAAAGGCCGGCCGCGGATTGTTCAGGCGGTCGAGCACGCCGTTGCGCACGAAATAGCCGCGGTCGTTATCGATGAATGTATCGGCAAAAACGGCCACATTGTCCCGGACCGCCGCTGCCAGCATCGCTTCCGGAATACGTGCGGCGACCCAATCATCATCCTCCCAGGCCTCCGCCGGATTCGACCAGCACATCCGCAAATGCACCGAAGCCTGCACACCGAGTTCAGACGCCAAGGTGGAAGCTTCTTGGATCGCCTCCCAGGGCGAACGATCGGCTGTCAGACGGAAGACGAAACCATCGACGGCGCCGCGCAGTTCCTCGCGTGACAGCAAATCCTGCATCTGCCCACGGTCTTCTGCCAAAAAGCCTTGATTGATAACGTGGTAGTAGTGGCCGGCCTCGATGCGCAGCTCATCGATGGACCGCAGCCGCGAGAGATATACCGGCAAATCGATCCGCCGCGCCGCGTCACCAATACCGCCGATGATGTTTTCAAGCTTCTCCCAGTTCATGCCGATCTCCCAGGCGGCAAAGATATCCTGGTTGGCTTCGATCAATGCGACATCGCGATCGCTCGGGGCGCCGAAGGTGAAGAGCGTGAACTCATGGCCGTGCCGGGTCAGCGTACGCATTCGGTCGCGGACATCGTCAACCAAAAGGTCGCGAAGCGGGACCCGTAGCTTGCGCACCCCCATTTCCCAAAGCGCCATGAGCGGATAATCGTTGCGTACTTCTTTGCGGTCGAATTCGTCGAGCCCGCCGGTTGGCGGGATCTCCACAACCTCCATCCAGTTCTGCCGCATATCGAAGCCGAAACCGCCATGCGGATTGCTGCGCGGATGAACCGGCGTGACACGGTCGACAGGAACGGGTTCCGGCGTGCCAGGGGCAACAGTTTTGCCGTAGGTGCGCACGACATCGATCACGTGGCCCGTCTCGTGCACATGGACCAGGAAGTAACCGAGCTTCGGCTTGTCGTTCCGGCCCGCCTCCGCATCTGCGTCGGGTCTGGCGCGGTACATCTCGCTATAGTCTTGGCGCACGAAGGAGGTCGAGGGCAGCATGTAGAGGTCGGTCGCTGCGTAGCGGTTATACCAAAAATTATGGACGTGCCCGATGAACATCGCCTCGACGCCATTGGCCTCCAGCTGGCCGAGCAACCAGCTTCGGCCGGGCTCACCGATATTGTCGTAATTTTCCTCTTCCTCCGGGCGCGAGAAATAGGGCGGATAGTGGCAAAAGGCGAAAATACGCTTGCCCTTGTTGGCGGCCAGATCGGCTTCGAGCCAGGCCTGCTGTTCCGCCTCGCAGGCGAGACCGGAATTGATGATCTGCGCATTGACGATCACGAAATGCATGCCGGCGTGATCGAACGACTGGTAGTGCGCGCCGAAATGCTTTTCCCATAGCGCGACGAAATCATCGCAGATGCCTGCCGCTGGTGCCCAGTCGTTCGGCTTGTCGCCAATATCGTGATTGCCCGGCGTCAGATAGAGGGGATGGCGAAGATCCGCGACCTGTTCGTGAAAGCGGGCTGCTGCTTGCTCATAAAGGGCGGGAACCGCCGGCACCGGATGGATTAGATCCCCGACATTGATCACGAAGGCGAGGTCCTGGCCGTCAAGCTCGCGCACGACATGCCGCATGCGCGCATTGGCCAGCCTATTGACCGCGAACGGGGAATTGCAGTCATCCTCGCCCTGGTTCAGATGCGTATCGGTGATTACCCCAATGGTGAAAAGCCGCCCGCCCAGATCTTCGGCCATGGCTCTATCCTCCCTGTCTACACGTGCATGATGCCCGCGAATTCATCACCCATAAAGAGCCGGGAAAATGGCGAACCGCGGCACCGCCGTCTAAAGTGGCTGCGCAGAGAGGGAGATGAAGATGGCCGCGACAAAAGACGCCCCCAATATTCTTGTAATCCAGCTCGACCAAATGACACCGGGAGCCCTGCCGCCCTACGGACACCCCTTGGTCAAGGCCCCCCATATCGCGGGATTGGCTGATGAGGGCGTGGTATTCGAGAACGCCTATTGCAACTTCCCGCTCTGCGTCCCGTCGCGCATGTCCATGCTGGCGGGCCGCCACACCAGCGCCATCGGCCAGTGGGACAACGCCATCGAACTGCCGGCCTCCGTCCCGACCCTGGCACACTATTTACGCACGGCCGGCTACCACACGGTGCTGTGCGGCAAGATGCACTTCATCGGACCGGATCAGGTTCACGGCTTCAACGAACGCATCACCACCGACATCTACCCGGCCAATTTCGCCTGGACGCCGGATTGGATCGTGGGGGAGCGATACCGTCCGACCGGAATCAATCCACGCGCCGTCGTGGAGGCCGGGGTCTGCGCCCGCTCGCTACAGATCGACTATGACGACGAGGTTGAACATGCGGGCATTCAGAAGATTTACGACCTGGCCCGCTTCAACAAGGAGTCGCCTTTCCTGCTTTGGGTGTCCTTCACGCATCCCCACTCGCCCTTCGTGACGACGCAGAAGTATTGGGACCTGTACGACCATGATGCGATCGACATGCCCAAGGTCGGACCGATCCCTGTCGAAGAGCAGGACGCGATGAGCCGCATGTTGCATTACGGCCACGCCCAGGATCTGCTGACCATCACCGACGATCATGTCCGCAACGCAAGACACGCCTATTACGGCATGACCTCATACATGGACGACAAGGTCGGACGCATCCTGGCCACACTGGAGGAGATGGACCTGGCGGAGAACACCGTCGTCGTCCTGACCGCAGACCATGGCGAGATGCTTGGCGAGCGGGGCGGTTGGTTCAAACAGTACTTCTACGAGCCATCAACCGGCGTGCCGCTGATCGTCCGCGCGCCCGGCCGCTACAGGCCGGGCCGGGCCTCCGAACTCGTCTCGCTGGTCGATTTGCTGCCGACGTTCATGGACATCGCCACCAACGGCGACGCGCCCGAGCCAGCCTCGCCGCTCGACGGGAATTCCCTCACCGGATTGCTCAACGGCGGCGACTCCGGCTGGGACAACAAGGTAATCTCCGAATATACCGGCGAGGGTGTCTCCGCCCCCTGCCGCATGATCCGCCGCGACAATTACAAATACATCTACACGCACGGCCACCCACCTCTGCTCTACGACCTCGACCGGGACCCGCTGGAGATCGACAATCTCGCGGGCCGCCCGGAAACCGCCGAAATCGAGGCGCGCCTGGCGGCGGAGATCATGCAGGATTACGATCCGGAAGCGGTGAACGAAGCCTGCATCCAAAGCCAGAAGGAACGGCTGTTCATTCAAAAGGCGACCGACGGCATACCGTCTTGGGCCTACATCGCCCGCGCTGGCGACGACGCACGCTACGTCCGGAACGCCAGCGCCGTCGGCGCCAAAGCGGCAGCCCGCTACCCCTTCGTCGAGCCGACACCGTTCGAGCGATAAAAATACGCTAGTCCCGTGTAATCCAATATGGCGCCCCAAATCATGTATGGGTGAAAGGGACACACGCGATGACGGACACGGATAGCGAAATCGAGGCCTTGGAAGACCTGCTGGGCGGCGCCGCAACGGGGCCGTCCTTAACGCGCTGAATGCGGCTTTAGTAGCTTGGAATACCGAGCGTGAAGCCGCCATCCGCCAGCAAAACGCTGCCGGTACAATAACTCGCAAGGGGCGACAGCATGACGAGGACCATGCCGGCGATCTCCTCCGGCCGGCCCTCCCTCTGCATGGGAATACGCGCGACTTTCGCCTGATGTTCGGCTTTACCGGACCCAGCCGCCTTGGTCATAACCTTGTCCGTCGCGATCAATCCCGGGGCGACCGCGTTGACACGGATTCCATGCGGCGCCAGTTCGATCGCCAAATTGCGCGTCAATTGCTGCACGCCGGCCTTCGAGGCGCCGTAATGTGCGACGCCCGGGCGCGCCAGTGTTGCTGCGGACGAGCTGATATTGACCACCGCTCCGCCTGTCTGCGCTTCGATCATGCGCCGGGCCACCGCTTTGGTCATCAGGAAGGGCGCGCGCAGATTCGTATCGAGCACCTGGTCCCACTCCGACGCTTCGAGACCCATTATCGATGTGTTGGGGAAGACGCCCGCGCAGTTGACGAGACCGTCCAGTTGGCCGTTCCACGCCCAAGCCTGTTCGACAAGATCGTCGATCGCCGCCGCATCGCATAGATCGCCCGCCAGACCGAGGGCATTCACGCCGAGCAAATCAGCCGCTTTCGCGACTCCTTCGGCATCGACATCGAGAAGGGCGACACGTCCGCCGCTGTCGACCACATGCTTCGCGATGGTTTGGCCGATCCCGCCGGCAGCCCCGGTGACCAGGATCGTTTGTTCTGAGAAATCGAATGTCGTCATAAACGGACTATACACCAAACGACAATGTCGGAACCGGTCGCGCGTTTCTTCACCGCAAGAGGCGCGTTAGTCTTGCGTACCGCATCACGTTGGAATGCCGAAATGGACAAAAAATCGCTGCGTCTTTATCTCCCCGGTCCCGTCACCACCGATCCGCGGGTGCGTGACGCGATGACCCGGGACTGGGGGGTCTGGGATGAAGAGTTCCGGTCGATGACGGCACAGGTCCGCGCGCACCTGCTCGGTCTTGCCCGTGGCGAGGGCAGCCATGGCTGCGTACTCGTGCAGGGTAGCGGATCGTTCGGCGTCGAGGCGATGGTCCAGACCTTTCTGCCGCGCGACGGCCGTCTGCTGATCCCGGTCAACGGCAAATATGGTGAGCGCATCGCGACGATCTGCGAGAAGCTCGGGCGGGGTCACAGACTGCTTGCCGCCCCCGAAGGCACCGCCGTCGACCCTGGCGCCATCGACGCGGCCTTAGCCGAAGACCGCGATATCAGCCACGTGGTGGTGGTCCATTGCGAGACGAGTAGCGGCACGCTTAATCCGCTCGACGATTTCGCGCAGGTAACCGCGCACCGCGGCCGCAAGCTGCTGATCGACGCGGTCAGCACATTCGGCGCCTTCGACCTGAACCCGGATAAGCTCGGCTATGAGGCTCTGGCGACATCGCCGAACAAATGTCTCGAAGGAGTGCCCGGCTGCGCCATCGTCTTTGCGCCGCAGGCTTCCTTGCGGGCTGCGCTCGGCAACGCGCAGTCGCACAGCCTGGACCTCGCCGACCAATGGCAGCAGTTCGAGGCAACCGGGCAATGGCGCTTCACCCCGCCGACTTTCGTGGTCGCCGCCTTGGCCGAAGCGCTGCGGCTGCACGAAGCCGAAGGCGGCAATCCGGCCCGCCTCGCCCGCTATCAAGCCAACCATGCGGCACTGGCGGAGGCGATGGAAGGTCAGGGCTTCGTGCCCCTGATGGACCGCGCCTTGCAGGCGCCCGTGGTGATCAGCTATCGCGATCCGGCCGATCCCAACTTCAAGTTCACGCGTTTCTACACCCGTCTGCGCGACCGCGGGTTCATGATCTATCCCGGCCACCTGACGGATATTCCGACGTTCAGGGTCGCCTGCATCGGTGCCCTGCAACCCCAGGACATGCGCGACGTTGCGGCAGCCATCGGCGCGGTGTGCCACGAGATGGGCGTTACGAATTTTGCGCCGTAACCATCCGGCCGTAGTCTGATCCTAAGGCAACAGCGCTGTTCGCAACCATGAACCGGCAACAATGAACCTCGACCATAAACTGAAGGTGGCCGTCGATATCGGGGGTACCTTCACCGATGTCATGGCTGTGCAAGGCGACGCAGTCGCGGCGGTGAAGGTGCTGTCAACGCCGGAGGATCTCAGTCTCGGCGTCATGTCGGGTATCGACGCGGCGGTGTCGCAGCTCGGTGGCGAAATCGCGGAGATTTCCTTTCTGGTGCACGCCACGACGGCGGCGACCAACGCGTTGCTGGAGCGGCGTGGTGCGCGGGTGGGGTTGATCGTTACCGATGGGTTCCGCGATATCCTGGAAATCGGACGTCAGCGGCGCTTCGACCCCTACGATCTGGAGCGCCCGAAGCTCGCACCACTCATACCGCGCGAGCGGGTGGTGGAAATTCCCGAACGCCTTGATGCCAATGGCGACGTACTGGTCGCACTCGATGAAACAGCAGTCCGCGCCGCCATCGCCGACCTTTGCGACCAAGGCGTGGAGGCGATAGCCGTCTCGTTTATTCACGCCTATCGGAATCCGCGTCACGAACGAGGTGTGCTGGAATTGGCGGGGTCCATCCAGGCGGTAACCGAAACACCGGTATTCGCATCGCATCGAATCGCGCCGGAAGCGCGCGAGTTCGAGCGCACCAGCACCACCGTCATCGCCGCTTATCTGGCACCCGTGGTCGGCCGCTATCTGCAAGCGCTGTCGGAGCGTTTGGCGGAACAGGGTGCACCGCGGCGGTATTGGGTCATGAAGTCCAGCGGCGGCCTGTTCGACTCCGAAACAGCGCGGATCCATCCCGAAGAATTGGTCGAATCGGGCCCCGCGGCAGGCGTTATCGGTGCAGCTTTGGTCGCACGCGAGCTCGACATACCCGACATCATTTCCTTCGATATGGGCGGGACCACGGCCAAAGCCTCGTTGATCAACAGCGGCGTGCCGGCGATGAATTACGAATACGAAGTCGGCGGCGCAGCGCATGCCGGCGGGTTCCTGCAAAAGGGCACCGGCTATCCTTTGCGGGTACCCGTGATCGACTTGGCCGAAGTGGGTACGGGCGGCGGCAGCATCGCGTGGATCGATGCCGGCGGCGCACTGCGCGTCGGGCCACGCAGCGCCGGCGCCGCGCCGGGCCCGGTATGCTACGGACGCGGCGGCACAGAGCCCACGGTGACAGATGCCGACCTGGTGCTGGGCTACCTCGACGAAGTCGGGTCCGGTCAGTATCTCGGACGCATGTCGCTCGACGCGGCCCGCGATGCGATTGGCACACGCATCGCGGATCCCCTGAACCTGTCGATCGAAGAAGCGGCGCGCGGAATCTTCGACCTCGCCAACGCGCAGATGGCGGACGCCGTCCGGCTGGTTTCGGTCGCAAGAGGCATCGATCCCAGAACGCTGACGCTCGTCGCCTTTGGCGGCGCCGGGCCGGTACATGCCTGGGCCATCGCCCGACAGTTGCTGATCGGCACTATCCTGATCCCACCCTATCCCGGCGTTTACTCCGCACTCGGGTTGCTCGGAGCCGATTTTCGTGTCGACAAAAGTCGCGGCGTGAGAATTGCGCTCGCCGCAGCGACAGCCGGTGACGATCTTTCGAAGACATTTGCCGAACTGGCGGCGCAAGCCACACAAGAGATCCGGTCACAGGGGCACGATGCCGATGCGGTCGAAATTCGGTACGCTGCCGATATGCGTTATTTGGGGCAGTCTTACGAGGTGAATGTCGTCCTGACCGATGCTGTACGGATCGATCCGACGAAAATTCAGATCGCGTTTCACGAAGAGCATGAACGCCTCTACGGTCACGCCAGTCCCGGCGAACCGGTTGAAGTCATCACAGTACGCGTCAGTGCGCGGATCGCGGGTGCGCCGCCGAAATTGACGGACGAGGGTCCAGATAGCGGATCACCGCCGTCCCGAACCCGCAGACTGGCATTCGACGGTGCCGCACACACAGCACAGCTATACTCGCGGCACGATGCGGAGCGCGGCATTAAGGGTCCCGCTGCCATCGAACAGTCCGACACCACTGTCATCGTGCCTCCTGATGCCCGGGTCACATTGCTGCACAATGGCTGTCTGCGCATGGCATTGAAAGGAACGGTGGAATGACGCCGGACATCGATCCCGTCACGATGCAGGTCGTCGGCAACTACTGCCGGACGGTCACCAACGAGGTCGAGGTGGCAATGATCCGTGCCGCCTATTCCCCTGTCACCAAGGAGGCGTTCGATTGCTCGGCCGGAATAATCGACCCGTCGAGCGAGTTCTGGGCCCTGGCTGACGCCATTCCGGTGCAATGCTCGGTGTTGGCGACCGTGCATCGCGCGATGCTGGAGAATTATGGTCAGCCGCTGGAACCGGGGGATATTCTGTTCACCAACGACCCCTGGTCAGGGTGTCCGCATTTGAACGATTTTGTTTCGATCGCTCCGGTCTTCGCGGAGGATGAGATCATCGCCTATGTCGGCACGCTGATGCACCAGACCGATGTCGGGGGCAAAACCCCCGGGAGCATGCCGGCCGACGCGACGGAAATCTTTCAAGAGGGTTTCCGGGTACCCGTACAACGATTATTTACACGGGACGGCTTCAACGAGCCGGTCCTGAACATCTTGCTGGCCAACTCACGCACCCCTACCAGTTTTCGAGGCGATTTGGCGGCGCAAGTCGCCGGCACGCGGCTTGGGATCCGACGCATGCAGGAAGCCGTAGCGCGCTTCGGCAAGGAGAGTTTCGTCGCCCATGCACGCGCTTACGTCGACTACAGCGAGCGGCGCGTGCGCGATCAGTTGCGGCAATTAACACCGGGTGCCTATAGCGCGGTGCGTCATGTCGACGGGCCCGACTATGACAGCGAAGATCAGGGCATAGCGGTCGTCGCGGACGTCGTCATCGGTGACGGACAGGTTAGCGTAGACTTCTCACGCTCGAGCGATCAGGTGCCGCGACCGTTGAACTGCGTTCTGTCCAACGCTATCGCGCCCAGCTTGGTGGCACTGCGCTGCATGCTCGACAATGACGTTCCCATGAATGGCGGACTGCAGCGCGCGCTGACAGTCACCTGCGTTCCTGGATCGATCCTCAATCCCGTTTTGCCGGCACCGGTGGGGGCCCGCGCCGTGGTGGCCTCGCTTGCTTATGACTGCGTGCTCGAATGCCTCGGTCAGGCAGCGCCCGACCGGGCCTGCGCCACATCGAGCGGCGGCACCACCATGCCGTTCATCTGGGCTCCTCAGACGACACCCGGCGAAGAGCCGCGTATCCTGGTGGACAACTCGCTCACCGGCGGCACCGGCGCGCGATCCGGCGCGGACGGGATGGACGCGGTGGACAATACGGTCACCAACGCAATGAATTATCCGGCGGAAATGTTGGAACAGGAATATCCCGCGATCGTCGAGCGACACGAACTGCGCGATGGCTCGGGCGGCGCGGGACAATACCAAGGCGGGCTGGGCTTGCGGCGCGTGCTGCGGTTCCTGGCGCCGGGCAGCCTCGCGCTTCGGGGACATCGGCACCAATACCCGCCACCGGGCTTTGCCGGCGGCGGGGAAGGTTCCCCATCGCGGTTCTCAATCGAACGCGATGGCATCGCAAATCCAGTCTCGCCGCAATCCTCTGCCATCGCCACTGAGACCGGTGATCGGCTTATCGCGGAAACACCGGGCGGCGGCGGTTTCGGTTCATTGGACGGAGCCAAAGATGACTGACTGCCGGGTGCGCGCAGCGGCACGCCAAAACTTGGAACCGTCGGGTCTCATCTCCTAAGCTGGTGCCATGCCAGAGATGAACGCGCAAACCTACGATTTCATCGTCGTCGGCGCCGGGTCGGCCGGCGCCGCCGTCGCGCACCGCCTGTCGGCGGACCCGAAGCACAAGGTCCTGCTCTTGGAAGCTGGCCCGGCGAGCCATCACTGGTCCCGCATTCCGGCAGGCTACGCCAAGCTACTGAACAACCCGAAGGCAAACTGGCGCTACCAATCCGAACCGATACCCAACGCGAATGGGCGCTCGGTCTACGTACCGCGCGGCAAGATGTTGGGCGGATCGAGTTCGATCAATGGTACCGCCTTCGTGCGCGGCCAGGCGCAGGACTATGACAGCTGGGCGCAGATGGGCAATCGCGGCTGGAGCTACCAGGACGTGCTGCCCTGCTTCAAGCGCATGGAAAGCTATGAAGGCGGCGGCGATGACGAATTTCGCGGACGGGACGGCCCCCTGCGCGTAACCGACCCGGACGCCAGCGATCCGCTAATGGCAACGATTATCAAGGCCGCCGGCGAGGTCGGAATCCCGCACAACCCGGACTATAACGGCGCGCGGCAGGACGGCATCGCCATGAGCCAGGCGACCATCGCCGATGGCCGGCGGATGAGCACCGCGCACTGCTACCTGACACCGATCCGCAATCGCCCGAATTTACACATCGTCACCGACGCGCTGACCGAGCAGATCCTGCTCGACGGCACACGCTGCGCCGGCGTGCGCTATTCAGTCGGCGGCAAGACCCAAGAGGCCAAAGCCGGACGCGACGTCGTGATCAGCGCCGGTTCCATCAATTCGCCGCAATTGCTCGAACTGTCCGGCATCGGTCAGCCGGAACTGCTGCAAGCGCTCGGCATCGAAGTTCGGCGGGCGCTGTCCGGGGTCGGTGAGAATCTGCGCGATCATTTCGCACCGCGCACGCGTTGGGCGATCAAGGCCAAAGGCTATACCTACAATGATCGCGGCCGCGGTCTGGGCCTCGTCAACCAAGTCCTGCGTTACCTGACGACCGGCAAAGGTATGCTGGGCTCCGTCGCGGCACCTCTACGCGCTTTCGTGCGCTCGCGCGAAGGGCTGGAGGCGCCGGATCTCTTGCTTGGCTGGGTCCCGATGCTGACCGTGCCCGGACCGAAGATTTCCAAGCAATCCGGCATGACCTGTTACGCCCACCCGATGCGCCCGGAAAGTACTGGCAACATCCATATCACCGCCGCCAACCCGAACCAGCCGCCGGCGATCAACTTCAATTTTCTCACTGCCCCGGTCGATGCCGAACTGACCATAAAGGCGGTCCGCATCGCCCGGTCGATCATGACCGCGCCCGCGACAGCACCTTTACAGGTTGAAGAGCTGGCCCCCGGTTCGGCACTGAAATCGGACGATGAGATTCTGGACTGGATCAAGGCTGCCGCGGAAACGACCTACCACCCGGTCGGCACCTGCAAGATGGGCCAGGACGACCGCGCCGTCGTCGACGAGCGGCTGCGGGTCCGTGGCATCGAGCGGCTGCGCGTCGCCGACGCCTCCATCATGCCGACCCTGATTTCCGGCAATACCAACGCCCCCTCGATCATGATCGGCGAAAAGGCCGCAGAAATGGTGCTGCAGGACGCCACGAACTGACCCGAAAGACTCGACCTATGACCTACAATGTATTCGTGACGCTCCAGGGCGAGGATCGGATTGCCCGTTACGCGATGGACCCGGAGACCGGCGCGCTTGCCCCCTGCGACGATGTCACCTTGCCTGGCGGACCGGCACCAGTCGCAATTTCGCCGGACCGACAATTCATGCATGTGGCGCAGCGCGGTTCCAATCAACTCACCAGCTTCCGGATCGGCGCTTCGGATGGCAGTCTGACGCCGCTTGGAACGATTCCGCTTGGCTCCGATCCCTGCTACCTGGGAATGGACCGGACCGGCCGTTTCCTGCTGGGCGCCTACTATCTGGCAGAGAAAGCCTCGGTGCACCGCATCGGCGCGGATGGCGCAGCCCAAGACCCACCCATCGAATGGCGCACGACGGGGCGCGGCGCACACTGCTTTCAGACCGACCGTGCCAACCGGTTCGCCTTCGTGCCCCATATCGAGGGCAACGGCGCGCCCAACGCGATCTTCCAGTTTCGCTTCGACGCGGAAACCGGCCAGTTGGGACCCAACGCGCCGGATCGTTTCACCGCCGCGGAAATGCTCGGCCCGCGGCACTTCTGCTTTCACCCCGCACTGGACGTGATCTATGTGTCGAACGAGCAAGGCTGCAGCGTCAGCGTTTTGGATTTCGACCCCCACGCCGGAACCCTGTCGCATCGGCAAACACTGACCACCCTGCCGTCGGATTGGGAAGGTGCCAACAAATGTGCGCAGATCCGCATGACGCCTGATGGGCGTTTTCTGTACGCCCCCAATCGCGGCCATGACAGCATTGCCTGCTTTGCCGTCGACGACGCCAACGGCCTGTTGACCGCGAATGGCCATGTCGCCGCGGAGCCGGTGCCGCGCGCCTTCGAAATCGACCCGGCCGGCCGCTTCCTGCTGTCCGCCGGGCTGGAATCCGGCCGGCTCGCCACCTACCGCATCGACGGCGACAGCGGCGGTCTGGAGCGTATCGCGACCGAAGAGGTTGGCGCCAAGCCGATGTGGGTGACGATCCTGCCGTCCGACTAACGGTTACGCACCATCCGCAAAACGCGCATCGCGCCAAGCGATCGCAGCCTTCACCCCTTGTTCCTTGCGAATCCGTGCGAACTCCCGCTTTTCCCAGGATGGCGTCGCGTTGATCTCCACATCGATGTCGAGGCTGGTCAGCAGCGCCTGGCGCAACCCCATGACCTCGTAGCTGCGGTTGATCGCCTGCTTGGTCAACTGCACGGAGACAGCCGCGGACTGCACCATCTTGCGCGCCGTGGTCTTGGCCTTGGGCAGGGCTTCATCCGGGGGCACGACGCAGTTCACGATCCCCATCCGCAGCGCATCCTCGGCGCTGACCCGGTCATCGCCGGTAAGCAACAATTCCTTCGCCTGCTTCGGTCCGGTGATCCACGGCAACAGCATGGCGACGATACCGGTCCCGAAACGCACTTCCGGTTCGCCGAACATCGTGCCTTCCGCCGCCACCGTGATGTCGCAGGCCAGCGCCAGCTCGAATGCGCCGGCAAGGCAGTAGCCTTGGGTGACGGCGATGGTCGGTTTCGGGCAATCCCAGAATTTGATGATGAAGTCGAACTGTAGCGCCATCTGGGCCCGGACCTTGTCGACACTGTCGAGATTGCGTTCCGCCGACGCCTTTAGGTCGAAACCGGCAGAGAAGGCGCGGCCCGCGCCCTGGACGATGACGGCTTTGACCTCATCGTCGGCTGCGAAACGATCCATCGCCGCCATACATTCATGCATCATCTCGTTGTTGAACGCATTCAGCGCCTTGGGCCGATTGAAGGTCAGATAGCCGACACCGTCCTCGATTTCCGTCAGAATAAATTCTTCGGCCATCATGCTCCTCCGATCCCGAATTCGGTTGCCAGTAATTCATACGACCGCTTGCGCGCCGCGAGTCCGTGC
The DNA here is from genome assembly GCA_028817685.1 of Rhodospirillaceae bacterium. GTDB lineage: Bacteria > Pseudomonadota > Alphaproteobacteria > UBA8366. The sequence continues at coordinate 1,851 of JAPPPC010000448.1, read as the reverse complement.
GTCCAAGTCAGCACTGCGACCTCTTCGACGCCCAGCTGTTCCGCCAAATTCCGCAACTGTCCACCAACGGCATCCGGCGTCCCGACCAGCGCATTCTCGCGCAACTGTTCCAGCCGCGCCTGTTCCGCCGGCGTATAGGCCTGCCCGGCAGCCATCTCCGGGGATTCGATCGGCTGCAACTGGCCGCGGTCGCGCAACAGCCGCGAGCGCGCGCGGGACATAAACTGGAACTGCGCCTCTTCTTCGGTCTCCGCGGTCAGTGCCCAAACGCAGATTGCCGCCTCGGGTTCCGGATGGCGCTCGCTCGGTTGGTAGTGCTCCCGATACAGCGCCAAGGCTTGCGCGCAGCCCCGCCCTTCGGTGATGAAATGCGCGAAGCAATAGGGAATACCGAAATGCGCCGCAACCTGGGCACCGTAATCCGACGTTCCCAGCATCCACATCTCCGGCGCCGTCTCACCGGCCGGGAAGGCTCGGATCATGCCGAAGGGATGCCCTTCCGGCAGGGCTCCACCCGTCACCCAGGCCAGCAGGTCGCGCACCTGCGCCGGAAACTGTTCCGCCGCCTGTGCCGCATTCGGATTGAGCGCGTAGGCCGTCCGCCCATCCGAGCCCGGCGCGCGCCCAAGCCCCAGATCGATGCGGCCCGGCGCGATAGCGTCGAGTACGCGGAACTGCTCGGCCACCTTCAGCGCGGAATAGTGCGGCAGCATGACCCCGGCGCTGCCGATGCGTATCCTTTCGGTCGTCGCCGCGATCGCCGACATGACGATTTCCGGCGCGCTTCCCGCGATTGTGTCGTGATTGTGGTGTTCCGCGACCCAAAAGCGGCTGTAGCCCAGGTCTTCGCAGTGTTTGGCCAGTTGGATTGTCTCGCGAATCGACTCCGCCTGCGCGCGTCCGGCGATGGCAACGGATTGGTCGAGTACGGAAAGGCGGCGAAGAGTCATGACCGCAGGGTTTGTCGGGGCACCGTGAAACCGAATCGTATCACTAAATCACCTTCTCCTCGGCCAGCGAAGCGATCGCCGCATCGTCCATCCCGAGCCAGTCGGCCAGCACGTCCGCATTATCGGCACCCGGCTCGTGAAAGAATTCCAAAGGTACCGGCGGGAACTCCGACAAGCGGATTGGCGAGCTGGGCAAGACAACATCGCCGATATAGGGGTGCGCCATCCGGTGCAGCATGCCGCGTTCATGCATGTGGGCATCGTTCATGACCTCGCCCACGTCGCGTACCGGGGCGACCGGGATGCGGTTATCGCGGATCAGCTGGTAGGCCTCGTCCTTGCTGCGCTGCGCCGTCCAGATCCCGATCATCTCGTTGATCTCCGCCTCGAAGCGATGGCGCAGCATCGGATTGGCATACTCGGGATCGTCCGCCAGTTCCGGCCGGCCGATCAGTGTCACCAGCCGGTGCCATTGCGGCTCGCTGACCACGATCAACGCAATCCAGCCATCCCGGCACTCATAACGGCCATAGGGCGCGCTGGCTGCCGCCGTCTTGTCGCCGCGCCGCTCCGGCAGCTCGCCCGTGCGGTGGTAAGAGGCGAACTCGCTCGACAGCACGAAATACATCGCTTCCTGCATCGCCACCTCGACGCGGGTCCCCTTCCCCGTTGCGTTGCGCGCCAACAGCGCGGAGAGGATTCCGGCGTAAAAGTGGATACCGCCCATGATGTCGCTCGGCGTGCCGCCCGCGCGCGCCGGCGGGCCACCTGTCTCGCCGGTGATGCTCATGACGCCGGCAGCGGCCTGCACCGTATGATCCATCGCCAGTTGGTCCTTGTCCGGGCCGGTGACGCCATAGCCCGTGGCAGTGCCATAGATCAGCTTCGGATTGACCTCACG